>DASWBQ010000258.1:0-12643 GCA_036390535.1 Gemmatimonadales bacterium
ACGGCGCCCGTCAGCTGGTACTGCTCCTCCATCAGCTTGCCGAAGGCGGCGCCGGTGCCGTGTCCGCCGGTCATGGTGATCGAGCCGGAGATCAGCCCCAGCAGGGGGTTCACCCCGAGGGCATTCGCCAAGGTGATGCCCACACCGTTCTGCAGAATGGCGAGGAAGCTCGCCAGCAGCCAGAAGGCCACCACCTGTGGCCCGCCGCGCTTCAGGAGACCCAGGCTGGCGCCGAGCCCGATCGAGGTGAAGAAGGCGATCATGAAGGGCGACTGCAGGGTGGTGTCAAACTCGAAGGCGAGGACACCCGCCTGCCGCAGAGCCAGCGCGACCGCGGCGAAGAAGAATCCGCCGATGACCGGTGCCGGGATATTGAACCGGTCGAGCACTCCGATCCGGCGGCGGATGCCGTAGCCGGCGAAGAGCACCACCGCGGCAAGCGCGACGGTCTGGATCATGTCGAACTTGAGGGTCACGGCCACGGGCAGATCCCGGAGAGAGACCCGGACAACGTACCGGGTTGACCGCGGCCGGGCCAAGAGGGCATCCTCCGCAGGTGACCCCGGTCGAACTGGTCCTCGCCGCTCTCGCCGCCGCCGCCGGCGGCGCCATCAACGCCATCGCCGGCGGAGGGACGCTGGTCACCTTCCCGGCGATCGTCGCGTTGGGGGTGCCCCCGCTGGTCGCCAACGCCACCAACACGGTCTCGCTCTGGCCCGGGTCGCTCGGCAGCGTCTGGGGCTACCGCCAGCACGTCAGCGGGATGCGGCCCTGGCTGTTCCGGTTCACCATCCCGAGCGTCCTGGGCGGCGCCCTCGGCGGCTGGCTGCTGCTCGCCACCGGGGAACAGCGCTTCTCCCGCATCGTTCCCTTCCTGGTCCTGGGCGCGACCGTCCTGTTCATGGTCCAGGGGCCGCTGACCCGCTGGATTCACGGCCATCACGTCCCGACACCTCCGGAGACTCCACCGCTCAGCGTGCTGACCTGGCAGCTCGGCGTCGGCGTCTACGGTGGCTACTTCGGGGCCGGGATCGGCATCCTGATGCTGGCCGCGATCGGGTTCATGGGGCACACCGATATCCACCGGATGAACGGCCTCAAGAACTGGAGCGGGACCTGCATCAACGCCGTGGCGGCCGTGATCTTCGCAGTGAGCGGGGTGGTGGACTGGCCGCTGGCGGCCGCCATGATCGTGGGCGCCATCGTGGGTGGCTATGGGGGCGCCCGCCTGGCCCAGCGGGTCGGGCGGGAAGCGGTGCGCAAGGCGGTGGTGGCGATCGGAATTGCGGCGACGGGGTACCTGCTGTTCTGGGGGCGTTAGCGGCAGGACGGCCTGACAGGTTCGCTATCTTTGGCCCAGCCGCCCAGCCGCCCAGCCGCCCAGCCGCCCACTTGCCTCCCTGGCTCACCCTCCGCCGTGTCTTCTGGACCATTCTCCTGGTCTGGCTTTTCATCCGCCTCGCCCCGCACCTCGCGGCCGTGGTGGGCATCGAGACCGGGGACCGGGCGACTCCCGCCTTCACCTACCGGACCCTTGATGGCGGTGAGGTGACCGAACAGCAGCTCCGCGGCAAGGTCGTCCTGGTGAACTTCTGGGCCACCTGGTGCCCCCCCTGCAAGGTCGAGATGCCGCTGCTGCAGCAGATGGCGGAGCGTCACGCCGGGGCCGGCCTGGTGGTGCTGGGTCTTTCGCGCGACCTCGATCCGCCCGAGAAGGTGAAGGCCTTCCTCGACCAGCGTGGCATCACCTATCCCAACGCCATCGTCGGCACCGAGGCGGAGCGCGCCTTCGGCGGCGTACGCGGCTATCCCACCTCGTTCCTGCTCGATCGCGAGGGGCGGATCCGGCACAAGGCGATGGGGCCGCTGGCCATGGCCTCCTTCGAGCCGGCCGTGCGACGGCTCCTCGCCGAGTCGGCGCCGTGAGCGCGCTGATCCCGCCCGCCATCGCCCTCGGGACGGGAGCGGCCATTGCGCTTATCCTCGGCAATCCCTCGCCCGAGCTGACCAGGCGGTGGGCGGGGCGTCTGCTCCAGGTGGCCGTCGTCGGTCTGGGGTTCGGGGTGCCGCTCCGGACAGTCCTCACCGCCGGCTCGGCCGGATTGGGCTACACCGCACTGGGGATCGTCGCTGCGGTGGCGGCGGGGCTCGCCATCGGCCGGTGGCTCTCGGTGGAACGGCAGACCTCGCTGCTGGTCACGGCGGGCACCTCCATCTGCGGCGGGAGCGCGATCGCGGCGGTCGGTCCCGCCATCGGTGCCAGGCCCGAGGCGATGAGCGTGGCCCTGGCCACCGTCTTCGTCCTCAACGCCGTCGCCCTCTACCTCTTCCCCCCGATCGGGCGGTGGCTGGAGCTGAGCCAGCACCAGTTCGCGGTCTGGGCCGCCCTGGCCATTCACGACACCAGCTCGGTCGTCGGTGCGGCCTCGAGCTATGGCGCCGCTGCGCTCCAGGAGGCGACCGTTCTCAAGCTGGCGCGGGCCCTCTGGATCGTGCCTCTCACCGTGGCGGCCGCGTGGTACACCCGGCGCGAACGCGGCGGCCGCGAGTCGGTGCGCGCCCGCTCGATTCCCTGGTTCATCGGGCTCTTCGTGCTCGCGGCGGTGGTCCGATCGCTCGTTCCTCCGGCGGCACTCAGCACCCTCGATGGAGTCGCGGCTGGAGCCCGGGAGCTGCTCGCCGTGACCCTGTTCCTGATCGGCCTCGGGCTCACCCGGTCCACCCTCCACCAGGTCGGCGTACGGCCGATGCTGCAGGGCCTGGTGCTGTGGCTGGTGCTCGGGGCCGGATCGCTCGGGGTCGTGGTGATGCTGGGCGGCTAGGGGTTGGCGCAGCCGTCCGACCGCCCCGCGATTACTTTTCGAGGGCCCCCAGGATGGAGATCCTATGCGTCGCACCCTTGCTGCCCTGACCCTCCTTGCCCTTGCCGCCTGTGGCGGCCTCAAGTCCACCGCCGAACAGGCGATCACCATGGCGGACGCCGCCGTCGCGGCCGTCGCCCCCGCCGCCGAAAAGGTGCTGCCGGATGACCTGGCCGCGCTCACTGGCGCCATCGCCACGGCGAAGGACGCTTTCGCCCGGGGCGAGTATCAGCCGGTCATCGACGGCCTCAAGGACATCCCCGCCGAGGCGGCGGCCCTGGGCGACAAAGTGCCGGGGGAGACTGCCCGCCTGACCGAGGAGTGGAACACCCTGACGGTCGCGATGCCGCGGAACCTGCAGGCGGTGAAGGCGGAGCTCGACCGGCTCGGCAAGATGCGCCGGCTGCCGCAGGGGATGGACGCGGCCAAGCTGGAGTCCGCCAAGGGCGCCTACGACGCGGCGGTGGCTGAGTGGCCGTCGATCACCGAGGCGTGGACGGCGGGCAATCTCGCCGCCGCGATGAACCAGGCCACGGCGCTGAAGGCCAAGGTCTCCGAGGCGATGCAGGCGGTCGGCCTCGCGGCCGACGAGAAGGCCTGGAGCAACCAGATGTCCGCTCCGATGAAGCCCTGACGGTCACTTCGATCCGGCAGGAAGCGCGGGGACCGGGCGTGGCTCGGTCCCCGCGGTGCGTTCGGTGCTCCGGAACCCCTCCAGGAACCCGGAGATCCACCGGGTCGCCCGCCCGGCCAGGAAACCGAGCAGGGTGGGCCAGTCGAAGAGGTCGGGCGCCCCGCCGTCCTGGAGAGCGGCCATCAGCCGCGGGCGCATCCTGAGCATGACCGGCGAGGCGGCGTCGACCGGATTGAACCTCGGGTCGTAGCGGATCCCAATGCCCTCGATCAGCCCCGCCGTCCGCGCGAAGTACACCAGGTCGCTGGGCAGCTGAATCGGCCAATCGTACAGCTCGTCCATGACCCGCTGGGACAGCATCTCGGCGCGCTCCCTGGCCGTGACCGGCTGGCGGGCGAGGTCCATCAGGACCCCCGCCAGTTCTTCCAGCTGCTGGCGACGGGCCCCGGGCGCGACGATGCCCATGTCGTAGAAGCCCTGCACCAGCCCCTTGGGGTCCTTCCGGATCGACGCGAAGATCGTCTCCACCAGCTGGCGCCGGCGCTCGCGGGTCACCCGGAGCACCACGCCGAAGTCGAGGAGGATCAGGGCGCCGTCGTCGGCCACCAGAAGGTTGCCGGGGTGGGGATCGGCGTGGTAGAAGCCGTCGATGTACATCATCTGGACGTACAGCTCGATCAGCCGCTCCACCACCGTGTCGGTCCGGATCGGGCCGTAGGCCCGGCCCGGCTCGAGCTGGTCGATCTTGGTGCCGACCATGTACTCCATCACCAGCACCCGCTCCCCCGACAGCGCCCCGATCACGTCGGGGATCCGGATCCGGGTGTTGCCGGTGAAGTTGGTCCTCACAGCGCGGAGGTTCTCGGCCTCGAGCCGGAAGTCCATCTCGCCGTCCACCCGGAGGGCGAATTCCTCCACCACGGTGAGGACCCCGCGGGTGTGCACGTTCGGCCAGCGGCGCTCGACCCGGGTCATCAGCGCCCGGGCGATGCGGAGGTCCCTGGCCACCAGGTCACGGACGCCGGGGCGAAGCACCTTCACCGCGACGTCCCGCCCGTCATACCGGGCGCGATAGACCTGGCCGAGCGAGCCGGCCGCGATGGGCGTGTCCGGAAAGGCCTCGAAGACCTCGTCCAGCCGGCGGCCAAGCTCCGCTTCCACCGTCTCCCGGATGGCCGTGAACGGCACCGGGGGAACCCGGTCGGTGAGGGCAGTGAGGGTCTTCGCGTACGGTTCGGGTATCAGGTCGGCGCGGCCCGCGAAGACCTGCCCCATCTTCACGAAGCTCGGGCCGAGCCGGGTGATCGCGGCGAGCAGCCGCCAGGCCCGGCGCTGGTGAAACGCCGCGTCGCGGGGGAGGGGAGTCCCCGCGATCAGCCAGCGCTTCCGGTCTCGAAGGAACGACGCGACCAGCGGGAGGAGGTGCCGGAGAATGAGCAACAGCCGCACGCCAGAAACCTACCGCCGCTCGGCAGGAAAGGTTCACTCCGGGTGGTGAAGTTCGTCGCGGCCGCCAGAGCGCCTTATGTTATCCCGGTCCTCCCGCAAAGACGTTATGACCGCTGCCCTCTCCGGCCTTCGGGTCATCGATCTCAGCCGCGTGCTCGGCGGTCCCTGGTGCACCCAGGTACTGGGCGACCACGGCGCCGACGTCCTCAAGATCGAACCCCCGCAGGGCGACGAGACCCGCGACTGGGGCCCCCCGTTCGATGCCAACGGCGACGCGGCCTACTACCTGGGCACCAACCGCAACAAGCGCGGCATCAGGCTCGACCTGCGGACGGACGCGGGGCGCGCCACCCTGCTGGACCTGCTGGACACGGCCGACGTCCTGGTCGAGAACTTCAGACCCGGGACCCTCGAGAAGTGGGGCCTGGGCTACGAGGAGCGGCTGCGAGAGCGGTTCCCGCGGCTGGTCCACTGCCGGATCAGCGGCTTCGGGGCGACCGGCCCGCTGGGCGGGCTGCCTGGGTACGACGCCGTGATCCAGGCGATGTGCGGGATGTTCTCGATCAACGGTTCGGAGGCGTCGGGGCCGGTGCGGATCGGGATTCCGGTGGTGGACCTGGGCACCGGTCTCTACGCCGCGATCGGGATCCTGATGGCCCTGCACGAACGCTCCCGGTCCGGGCTGGGACAGTTCATCGACATGGCGCTGTTCGACGTCGGGCTGGCGTTGATGCAGCCCCACCTGCCCAACTATCTCCTGTCAGGGAAAGAGCCGGGCCTGACCGGCAGCGCCCACCCCAGCATTGCGCCCTACGACAAGTACCCCACCGCCACCTGCGACGTCTTCATCGGCGCCGGCAACGACCGGGCCTTCTCCCGGCTGTGCGAAGAGCTGGGAGCCCCGGCCCTGGCGGCCGACCCCCGCTTCCGGACCAACGCCGACCGCCTTGCCAACCACGGCGAGATGACGGAGCGGCTGACCGCCCTGCTTGCCGGCCAGGACGGCGATGCGCTCTGCCGCCGACTGCTGTCGGCCGGCATCGCGGCCGGTCCGGTGCGCGGCACGGCGGCGGCGTGGGCCGATCCCCACACCGGGCATCGGGGGATGGCTGCCGGGCATGGCGAGTACCGGGGCGTGTCGACGCCGATCAAGCTGTCGCGGACTCCCGGCGAGGTGCGCCTCGCGCCCCCAGGGCGAGGCCGGAGTCGGGAGTCGTGATGACCGGGCGCGAGCGGCAGGTGAGGCAGGTGGTCCTGGCCAGTTTCATCGGGACCACCATCGAGTGGTATGACTTCTTCCTCTATGGCACTGCGGCCGCCCTCGTCTTCAACACCCTCTTCTTCCCTACGCTCGACCCGCTGACCGGGACCCTCAGCGCCTACGGGACCTTCGCGATCGGCTTCATCGCCCGCCCGCTCGGGGGTGCGGTCTTCGGGCACTACGGCGACAAGGTGGGGCGGAAGGCGATGCTGGTCTGGTCGCTGGTGCTGATGGGGGTGGCGACGGCAATCATCGGCATCCTGCCGACCTACGAGCAGATCGGCGTCTGGGCCCCGGTCCTCCTGGTACTGGTGCGGTTCGTCCAGGGGATCGGGGTCGGCGGCGAGTGGGCCGGGGCGGTGCTGATGGCGGTGGAGCACTCCGGTGGCGAGCGGCGAGGGTACCACGGCAGCTGGCCGCAGATGGGCGTGCCGGCGGGCAGTCTCCTGTCGACCGGCGTCTTCGGCCTGGTCTCCTTTGGTCTCGGCGAGGAGGCGTTCCTGGCCTGGGGCTGGCGAGTGCCCTTCCTTCTCTCCGTGGCGCTGATCGGCGTCGGCCTCTTCATCCGCCTCCGTGTCCTGGAATCACCGGCGTTCACCAGGGTCAAGGAGGAGAAGCGGGAGGCCCACCTCCCCCTGCTGGCCGTGGTGCGCGAGCACCCCCGGGAACTGCTGCTTGGCTTCGGGATGCGGCTGGCCCAGAACGCCCTCTTCTACATCTACACCGTCTTCGTGCTGAGCTACGGGGAACGGACCCTCGGGTACTCGAAGACGACCATGCTCACGGGCGTGGCGATCGCCTCGTTCCTGGGGCTCTTCAGCACACCGCTCTGGGGCCACCTCTCCGACCGCCTGGGCAGGCGCCCGGTCTACCTGGCCGGCACGCTGATCTCGCTGCTCTATGCCCTCCCCTTCTTCTGGCTGCTCGGACAGGGGAGCGCGCCCCTCGTCTGGCTGGCGATCGTGCTCGGCCTCAACATCGGGCACGACCTGATGTACGGCCCGGCCGCGGCGTATTTCTCGGAGTTGTTCGGCCCGCATGTCCGCTACACGGGGGCGTCGATGGTCTACCAGGTCTCGTCGGTGTTCTCGGGGGGGTTCGCCCCGCTGATCGCCACCTGGCTGCTGGCGCGATACGGCATCGGCGCGGTGGCTGGCTACCTGGCGGTGATGTGCGCGACCTCGCTGGTGGCGACCTGGTTCGCCCCGGAGACCCATCGGAGGGAGATCTAGGGAACCGGGAACCGGGAACAGGGAACAGGGAACAGGGAACAGGGAACCGGGGACCGACCCGCCCGCCCCTGTCCCCTGTCCCCTGTCCCCTGTCCCCTGTTTCCTGCTTTCTGCTTCCTGCTACTGCCCGTGACTCGCCACCGTGTCCGAGATGTGGGCCGTGCGGCGGGCGAGGTGCACCAGCCAGATGTTCCGCCCTCGGGTCCGATGGCTCCGGCGGAGCCGGGTGCTGACCAGGAGGCCTGCGATCCCGACGCTGGCGCCGACCAGGGCCAGCAGCCCGGGCACGATGACCTCGGTGAGCAGCAGGACGTCGGCCATCGCCAACCCGACCATCGCGACCGTCCACCAGATCAGCCGGGCGCGCGGCATCAGCGGCGCATAGAGCGACTCCGAACAGGTCTCGCAGGTGTGCCTGGGGAAGCCCAGAAGAGAAGCCTCGGCTTCCTCGACCACCTCGTTGTTGCACCGGGGGCAGAAAAGCCGGTTATCGTCATCGTGTTTGCGTGCCATCGATCCCCCAGTTAGTCAGGTGTCCGGTCTCAGAACAGAGCAACCGCCGTGCCCGTGTCTAACTCATTGTCCTATAATGCCGATATGACTTCCATGGTGGCAGATGACCGTCGCAATATCCAACGGTCCAGCCGGGGCACTCCGCTGCCGGGCGGCGGCGGACATCCTCCGACCGTCGCCTCCGCCCCTCCGCCCCTCAGCCCCTCCGCCTATACTTCCCCATGCCCGAGATGAGCGGTGGCGAGATCCTCGCCCGGATGCTCCGGGCCGAAGGGGTGGATACCGTCTTCGGGATCATCGACGGCACCTACTTCGGTCTGTACGCCAGCCTCAAGCGGCTGGGCGTTGCCCTGATTACCCCGCGCCACGAGACCAGTGCCGCTCACATGGCCGGCGCCTATGCCCGGCTGACCGGGCGCCTCGGCGTCTGCATGGCGAGCAACGGCCCGGGGGTGGCCAACATCCTCCCCGGGCTGGTCGTCGAGGAGGCCGAGGGGAACCGGGTGCTCTGCCTCACCAGCGCCCGCCGCACCGGGGCGATGTATCCGCTGCGGACCGGGACCTACCAGGGGTTCGACCAGACCGGGGTCATCCGCCAGGTCGCCAAGTGGAGCGAGGCGGTGCCCGGCGTCGAACGGCTTCCCGAGCTGATGCGCGCTGCCCTGAGGCAATGCTGGGAAGGGCGCCCCGGGGTGGTCCACCTCGACGTGCCCGAGAACATCGTCAATACCCGGGTGTCCTTCGAGGGTGCCTTCTGGGAGCCGGGACAATACCGGCGGACGACGCCACTGGAGCCGGCGGACACCGACGTCGAGCGGGCCGCGGGCATCCTGCTACGGGCGCAGCGTCCGATGGTGCACGCCGGGAGCGGCGTGATCCATGCCCTCGCCTATGACGAGCTGCGGGCGGTCGCGGAGTTCCTGCGGGCGCCGGTGACGACCAGCTGGGCTGCCCGCGGCGTGCTCGATGAGCGCTCCCCCCTGGCGATCCCGATGATCCACGTGAAGCTGAACCACCTGGTGCGGAACGAGTCGGACGCCGTCCTGGTGCTCGGGTCGCGGCTGGGGGAAACCGACTGGTGGGGGAAGCCTCCGTACTGGGCCGCGCCGGCCGCGCAGAAGATCATCCAGGTGGACATCGACGGTCGGATCGTCGGTGCCAACCGCCCCGCTGACGTGGCTGTGATCGCCGACGTTCGGCGCTTCCTGGTCCGGCTCCTGGCGGCGCTCGAGGCACGGCGCTCCGAGCTCGACCTGAGCGGACGGGAGCAGCGGCTGGCCCGCTACCGGCAGAAGCTTGCCCGGTACCGTACCCGGCTCGACCGGGTGCTCGCCGACACCTCGAGTCCGATGAACCCGGCGCAGGCCGTGGCGGCAGCGATGCGCGCCTTCCCCGAGGGGAGCGTCCTGGTGGCGGATGGGGGCAACTCGGCCGTCTGGACGATGTTCTACCATCAGGCCACCGTCCCGGGCCGGATGCTCTCCACCTTCAAGATGGGGATGCTGGGGGCGGGTCCCGGGCAGGCGATCGGCGCCGCCCTGGCGCGGCCCGGCCAGCCAGTCTGCTGCATCATCGGCGACGGGGCCATGGGTTTTCACCCCCAGGAGGTGGAGACCGCGGTGCGGCACCGGCTGCCGATTGTCTGGATGGTGCTGGCCGATCGGCAGTGGGGAATGGTCAAGATGAACCAGTCCTTTGCCCTCCGGCCGCTCAAGATGCTGGTCCGCAAGCGGCTCGATCCGGGCGAGAACATCTGGAGCGACCTGGGTGAGATCCGGTTCGACGATCTGGCCCGCAGCATGGGCGCGCACGGTGACCGGGTTGCCGATCCGGCCCTGCTTCCGGCCGCGCTGGACCGGGCCCTGGCAGCGGGTGGCCCCGCGGTGCTGCATATTGATGTCGATCCGGTGGCCCACATGTGGGCCCCTGGGCTGGTGCACTTCAAGGACATGCACCTCGAACCCAAAGGACGGTAGCGAGTGGATGTGACCCAGCCACCTGACCCGGCAGCCGAGCGCCTCCCTCAGGGCATGAAAGTGGATGCGTTCGGCCTCACCCACACCGGCAAGGTCCGCACGACCAACGCCGATTCGTTCCTGATCATGCGGCTCTCCCGCACGATGCAGGTGGAGGGCACCAACCTGCCCGGCCTCGAGAAGGTGCAGGCCGGTCCCGGGGGCTACCTCTTCCTGGTGGCGGACGGGGTCGGGACGGGGCGGGGCGGGGAGATGGCGAGCGAGAAGGCGGCCCACAGCCTCGCCGACTATGTGAGCCGCTGCGCCAACGTCTACTTCGCCCAGCAGGACCACGACGACGCCAAGTGCGTCTCGGACCTGCTTCAGGGGGTCCGCGAAGTCCACGACGAGGTCCGGAAGGAGGCGGAGCGCGAGGGACGCCCCGGCGCGGCCACTACCCTGACGCTGGTCGTGCTGTTCTGGCCGAAGGCCTACCTGGTGCACGTCGGCGACTCCCGGGCCTACCGGCTCCGTGACCACAAGCTCCAGCTGCTGTCGCATGACCAGACCGTCGCCCAGGCTCTGGTCGACGCCGGCGCCTTGACCGCCTCCAAAGGCGAGATCTCGCCGCTGAAACACATTCTCACCAGCGCCATCGGGGCCGACGAAGCCACGCCCGAGGTGCAGGTCGACACCGCCCGGGTCGATGACATCCTGCTGCTCTGCACCGACGGGCTGACCAAGCACGTGACCGAAGCGGAACTGGAGGCGATCCTCCAGGAGCGCCAGGCCGCCGAGCCCACCGTTCGTCGCCTCGTGGACCTCGCCCTCGAGCGGGGCGGCAGCGACAACATCACGGTCGTGATCGTGAAGGCGGGCCAGCGGGAATAGGAACTGCGGCTCGACGCTGCGCTTCTTCCCACCGTCCGATTATCTTGGCTCGACAACTGTAATCCCCCCAGACGGTGCCATCCGGAAGTCCGGTGAAAATCCGGCGCGGCCCCGCCACTGTCAGAGGCATCGGCGCCTTCGGCGCCGCCTCCCCACGCGCCACTGGGTCCGTCCCGGGAAGGCGGGAGAGGAGCCTCGAGCCAGGAGACCGGCCCGTCTGCCTTCTCAACGTCCGCCTCGCGGGAGGCTGCCGTGCCGTCCGTCCGTCCTGCCCTCATGGCTGGCGCCTTGTTGGCCGCCGCCTCGTTCGCATCCGCCCAGCAGGCGGTCGACACCACCCGGCTTGGCGACCTCGTCGTCACCGCCGCCCGGATCGAGACCCCGCGTGCCGCCCTGCCCGCCTCGGTGACCGTGGTGACCGGCGAGGAACTGCGCCGCCGCGGCTTCCGGTTCGTCGCCGACTGGCTCAGGGAACTCCCCGGGGCTGTCGTGGTGGAGACGGGTTCCTTCGGCAGCGTGACCTCACTCTTCCTGCGTGGCGGGGAGAGCGACTTCGTGAAACTCCTCATCGACGGTGTTCCGGCCAATCAGCCGGGAGGGTCCCTCGATCTCGCGCACCTGGGCACGGCGGACATCGAGCGCATCGAGGTGGTGCGGGGTCCGGCCAGCGTACTCTACGGCTCCGATGCCGTCACCGGGGTGATCCAAGTGTTCACCAGGCAGGGCGGTGCGGGTGGCCGCCTCTCGCTTCTGGCCCGCGGGGGAAGCCTCGGCTCCAGCGATCTGCGCGCCCGGGTGGCCGGTGGGACGACTCGGCTGGGATGGTCCGCCGGGGCGTCCCGGTTCGGCAGCGACGGGAGCTACCCCTTCAACAGCGGCTACGAGAACTGGGACGCCCAGGCGCGCCTGACCTCCCGGCCGGGACCGCGCACCGATCTCTCGCTGGCGGTGCGGTGGGGCGATGCGGAATCGCACTTCCCCACTGATTTCGCGGGAGTCCCGGTGGACAGCAACCAGTTCACGCGGGACCGGACCCTGACGGTCGGGTTCGATGGCGGGTACCGCGTCTCCAACCGGGCCGACGTCCGGGTGCAGGCGAGCCTCCTCGATGCCGACGCGCGGTTCACCGACGCCCCCGACGGGGAGGACGATCGGGCCGGCTACGGATTCGACGCCTCCCGCCGCGGCGAGGTCAGGCGCACCACTGTGGACGTCCGTGGCAACCTGCGCGCGGCCCGGGGCGTGACGCTTACGGCCGGTACCGAGGCCTGGCGGGAGTCCCAGCGCCTCTTCGACTCCACCGTCTCCGATTTCGGGGACGGCGCCTCTGCCGAAGTCGACCGGTTCGATGCCCGGCGGACCAACCTCGCTCTCTACGGGCAGGTGCTCGCCGACGTCGGGCCGGCGATCGACCTCCAGGCCGGGGCCCGGTGGGACGACAACGAGGTGTTTGGCGGGTTCGGCACCTGGCGGGTCGGCGCGGTCTACCGGCCGGCGGCCGGCGTACGCGTCCACGGGGCGGCGGGCACCGGGTTCAAGCAGCCGACCTTCAGCGAGCAGTTCGCGCGGTCGGCTTTCGAGGTGGGCAACCCGGCGCTGGCGCCTGAGCGCTCCACCTCGTGGGAAGTCGCGGCCGAGGCGGACCTCTTGCGTGGGGCGGCGACGGTCGCAGCGACCTGGTTCGACCAGCGGTTCGACGACCTGATCGGCTACCTGGCCGCTGCGCCTGGCGAACCGACCTATGCCAACGTCGGCCGGGCGCGCGCCCGGGGTGTGGAGGTAACGGTTGCGGTGCGTCCCACGGAGGAACTCGATATCTCGGCGGGGCTGACCTGGCTCGCCACGCG
>DASWBQ010000259.1:0-4009 GCA_036390535.1 Gemmatimonadales bacterium
GCGCCCCCGGCCGTTTCTCCCCCGGCCGTGCGCTCGACCCCGGCGGTGTCCACCATCCCGCCCGCGCCGCAGCCGGCGGCCCCGGCACCGTCGGTCGCCCCTCCGGCGTCGCCGCGCCGGTCGCTCAACCCGTTTCTGGCCCAGGATCCTCCCACCAAGGCGAGACGGCTCGCCCGGGCCCTCATTTCGGACCTCGTGGTCTACTATCCCGCCAAGCGCGCCGAGGGCCTGCGCGACGGAACCCTCAAGCTCCTCTTCGAGGACGAGATCCGGAAATGCTGGGAGGAGTACACCGAGCAGGTGGGGATGGAAATGGCCACGTCCACGCGGTTCTTCACCGAGGCGCTCAACGAGATCCTGGCGGACGGGCAGCCGGTTTTCAGCTGATTCCGCGCGGGCCCGCCCCGCTATATTCCCGCTATATTAGGGTGGCTTGCGCCGTCCGCCCGCCGCGAGGCAGGCGGACGGTTTCTGTACCGGAGCTGACGAGGGCCCATGTCCGACGTGACCGACCGACTGGAAGAGCTGGAACACCGCTATGCCGAACTCCGGGGGTTTCTTTGACCTCGAGAGCAAGCGTGGCCGGCTGAACGTCCTCGAGGCGGAGCAGGCCAGCCCGGAGTTCTGGTCCGACCAGGATCGGGCCCAGGCGAGCGTCCAGGAACTGAAGGCGCTGCGCCAGTGGGTCGAGCCGGCGCAGTCGGTGGAGCAGCGGCTGGCGGACGCCCGGGCCATCGCGGAGTTGATCGCGGAGTCTCCCGATGACGACCTGGCCGAGGAGCTGACCCGCGAGGTGGGCCAGCTGACCGGGGTTCTGGCCGACCTCGAGCTGCGGACCATGCTGCGCGGCCCGGACGACGGCCGCGACGCGCTCCTGACCATCCATCCCGGCGCCGGCGGCACCGAGTCGCAGGACTGGGCCGAGATGCTGATGCGGATGTACGTCCGCTGGGCCGAGCGGAAGGGGTTCGCGGTGACCATCCTGGACCTCCTGCCTGGCGAAGAGGCGGGGATCAAGAGTGCTTCGATCGAGATCAAGGGGGAGTACGCCTACGGGTACCTGAAAGCGGAGAAGGGCGTCCATCGCCTGGTCCGGATCTCGCCCTTCGACTCGCAGGCCCGGCGGCACACCTCCTTCGCGTCGGTCTTCGTCTATCCCGACATCGACGACACCATCGAGGTGGAGCTGCGCGACGAGGACATCAAGATGGACGTCTACCGGGCCAGCGGCGCTGGCGGGCAGCACGTCAACAAGACGTCCTCCGCGGTCCGCCTGACCCATATCCCGACCGGGCTGGTGGTCGCCTGCCAGCAGGAGCGCAGTCAGGGGAAGAACAAGGCGACCGCGTACAAGATGCTCCGCGCCGCCATCTACCAGAAGAAGCTCGAGGAGCAGGAGGCCGAGCGGGCCAAGCTGGAAGCCACCAAGACTGACATCTCCTGGGGCAACCAGATCCGGTCCTACGTCTTCCAGCCCTACACCATGGTCAACGACCACCGCACCGAGCTCAAGGTCGGTGACGTTCACCGGGTGATGGACGGCGACCTCGACGAGTTCATTGAGGCGTATCTGAAGGCCCACGGAGGGACCGCGCGGTGAACGAGGAAGAGCGGAACTACATCGAGGCGGCCCGCCGCAGCAGCCGCGAAGCCCTCGAGGCGCTCGGGGTCCGTCCCTATGCCTATCGCTGGGACCGGTCGCACCTCGCCGCCGAGGCCCTCGCGGCCTACCGCGACGAGATGGGGGAGCATGGCCCCGAGGTCTCCGTCGCCGGCCGACTCGTCTCCTGGCGCTCGCAGGGCAAGACGGCGTTCGGGCACGTCGCCGACCGGTCCGGGCGAATCCAGCTCTACCTCCGGAAGGACGCCCTCGACGGCGCCTGGCCGGTCGTCGCCCAGCTCAACCTCGACGACCATGTCGGGGCGGTGGGCCGGCTGTTCCGGACCCGCACTGGCGAGGTGACCGTCCGGGTCGGGCGGATCGAGCTGCTGGCCAAGTCCCTGCGGCCGCTGCCCCGGGGCAAGCGGCAGCAGCAGGAAGACGGCACTGAGGTGACCTACGGGGGCCTGCAGGACCCCGAGACCCGGTACCGCCAGCGGTACGCCGACCTCGCCGTCAATCCGGAGGTGCGGCAGGTGTTCGAGGCGCGGGCGGCGGTGATCCGGTTCCTCCGGGAAGTGCTCGACGGGCTGGGGTTCCTGGAGGTCGAGACCCCGATCCTCCAGCCTCTCTACGGCGGCGCCTCCGCCCGGCCGTTCGTGACCCACCACAACGCGCTGGACATGCCGCTCTACCTGCGGATTGCGGACGAACTCTATCTCAAGCGGCTCATCGTGGGCGGGCTGGAACGGGTCTACGAGATCGGCCACGACTTCCGGAACGAGGGGATGGATCGGACCCACAACCCCGAGTTCACGATGCTGGAGTTCTACCAGGCCTACGCCGACTACACCGACATGATGGACCTGGTGGAGACGCTGGTCGCCGGGGCCGTCCAGCGGGTGACCGGCGGCCTGGTGCTGGAGCGGGACGGGGTGATGCTGGACTTCACCACGCCGTGGCGCCGGCTCTCGTTTGTCGAGGGGATCAGGGAGCGCGCCGGCCTCGACGTCCGGACGGCGCCCGAGGAGGAGATGCGCCGCGTCCTGGTGCGGGCCGGGGTCCCGGCCGAAGAGGCCGGGGAGTGGTCGGGAGGGAAGCTGCTCGACGAGATGTTCCGGGTCTTCGTGGAGCGGCACCTGGTGCAGCCGACCTTCGTGATCGACCACCCCAAGGTGCTATCCCCGCTCGCCAAGGTGCACCGCCACGACCCGGTGCTGGTGGAGCGGTTCGAGTTGATCGTGCAGGGGAAGGAGATCGCCAACGCCTTCTCCGAGCTCAACGATCCCGACGACCAGCGGGCCCGGTTCGCGGACCAGGCCAGCCAGCGCGCGGCCGGCGATGACGAGGCCCAGCCGTTCGATGCCGATTACATCCGGGCCCTCGAGTACGGCATGCCGCCCACCGGCGGGGTCGGCATCGGGGTGGACCGCCTGGTCATGCTGGTCACCGGCCAGCCGTCGATCCGGGACGTCATCCTCTTTCCCGCCATGCGTCCCGAGGAGTAGGCCGTGTCGCGCTGGTTCCCGACCCGGCTCGAGGCCCGTCTCGCGGCCCGGTACCTCCGGGGGCGGGGCCGGCTCCTGGGGCTCTCCCTCAACACCGTGATCGCGATCGGCGGCGTCGCCATCGGGGTCGCCGCGCTGATCGTGGTCCTCGGCGTGATGAACGGGCTCCGGGACGAGCTCCGGGACCGGATCCTCGTCGCCAACCCCGACCTGCGGCTGCTCACCTACGGACAGGCGCTCCGGCTCGAACCGTGGCGGGGTGCCCTCGACACCGTCCGGGCCGACCCCGACGTGCTCGCCGCCGCCCCGGAGGTCCTGACCCAGTCCGTGGTCCGGAACCGGGCAGGGTATGTCTCGGCGGTGAACGTCGTGGGCATCGCCACCGACACCGGTTCCCGCAGCGTCACCACCCTCCCGGCGAAGATCACCCAGGGCGACCTCGGCTTCCACACCACCCAGGACTCGGTCGACGGCGGGATCATCCTCGGTCACCGGCTCGCCAACCGGCTCAGCGCCTTCCCCGGTGATGTGGTGGAACTGGTGTCCTCCGCCTCTGCCAAGGTGAACGCGGCCGTGGGCACCATCGTGCCGCGATTCTGGCGTTTCGAGATCACCGGCGTGTTCGAGACCGGGATGTTCCAGTACGACGACGCCTTCGCGGTGATGCCGCTCGAGCAGGCGCAGGCCTTTGATGGCCTGGGGGACGCCGTGACCGGCATCCAGATCAAGGTCCGTGACCCGTGGAGGGCTCCCGAGGTGGGCGCGCGCCTCGAGGAAACGCTCGGATACCCGTACCGCTCGCTCGACTGGCAGACCCAGAACGCCACCCTCTTCGGCGCGCTCCAGCTGGAGAAACTCGGGATGGGGCTGATCATCTGCATCATCATGATCGTGGCAGCCT
>DASWBQ010000260.1:0-2463 GCA_036390535.1 Gemmatimonadales bacterium
CGAGGCCGTCAGGACCCAGGGCCGCCCCTCCCAGGCCCAGCCGAGGTTGGCCACCTGCTCCCGCAGTCGCTCGGCGACGGCCACTCCCTCTGCCAGCGATCCACCGGGCAGCCAGATGGCGAACTCCTCCCCGCCCACCCGCGCCGGCGTGTCCCCTTCCCGCACCACGTCCTCCAGCACCCCGGCGACCGTCTGGAGCGCGGCATCCCCGGCGGGGTGCCCCAGGGTGTCGTTGAGCGACTTGAAGTGGTCCAGGTCGAGCACCACCAGGGCCCCGTGGTCCACGTCCACCCGGGCCATGGCCTCGGTCAGCCCCCGCCGGTTGCGCAATCCGGTCAAGGGATCCCGCACGGCCTGTTCCGAGAGTTCCTGGCGGCTGACCGCCTCGTCGAGGCGCGCCGCACTGGCGGCGATGGCTCGCTCCATCTCCACCCGGAGCGTCGGGGACAGCGACTCCCGCCCCGGCAGCCAGACGATCACGGCCCCGACGGGGGGTTGATCCGCCACGCTGACCGGCACGACCCAGCCCTGCCGCTCCCGCCGCCGGCGATCCGGCGGGAGCACGCCGAGGGGATCGTACGCCATCACGACGCCGCGAACCTCGCCCCGAACAGCGAGGTCAACTGCCGATCCCGGCACGGCGAGGAGCCGCAGGAGATGCGGGTCAGCCCGCACCGAGGTCGCGATGACCTGCGCGCCCCGGGACTGGCGGATGGCGACGGCTACCTCGGCGTCGAGCCGGGTTTCGATGTCGAGGGCCAGCCGCACCGCGATGCTCGCCACCCGTTCCTGCTGAGTTGGCGCCCGGCTGACGGCCGCCTCGAGCTGACCCCGGGTGCGAAGCAACGCCAGCAACAGTTCCAGGTCCCGGACCGGCCCGCCGGTCGGCACCTTCGGCGGCAACAGCATCGCGGCCTGGAGGTCGTCGCTGGCGGCGAAGGCAAGCACGCCCTCCTCCAGGCGCTCGACGTCGGTCCGGCCACCGGGGGTGACCAGCCCGGCCAGACGGCCCTCGACGGCGCGGACCACGGCCTCCGGCAGGGCCGGGTCCACGGCCGCCTGGACGCCGCCGCGGTCCCCGCGCCGGAGCCAGATGCCCAGCGCCCCGTGGGAGCGGGCGATCCAGGCAAGTTCCGGGGGATCGGAATGCGGTGGCGGCTCGGGCCTCCGGGGCGGAGGCGGTGGGTCGAGCCGCTTCCCGAAGTAGCGGGCAATCAGCCAGCCCACCACCGCGCCAAGCGCCGTGCCCCACAGCAGGGTGCCCCAGGAGATCATCGTTCGCCGTCCTCGGCCACACCGCCGAGCCAGCCGCGCCGCCGGAACCAGGCCCAGATGCCGAGACTGAGGGCAGCCATCCCCGCCAGCACCGCGAAGTACCCCCAGGGCTGCCGGAGCTCGGGCATGTACTCGAAGTTCATCCCGTAGACCCCGACGATGAAGGTGAGGGGCAGGAAGAACGCCGAGAAGACCGTCAGGATCCGCATCACGTCGTTGGTCCGGTGCGACGCCACGGTCAGGTGCATGGCAATCAAGTTCTGAGCCTCTTCGAGCAGCTGCTCGGCGTAGAAGAGGTAGTGATCCGCCGCCTCCCGCAAGTCCTGGAACAGCGGGGCCGAACGTTCCGTGGAGGGCACCGCTTTTTGCAGGACCTGCTGGCTCAACCACATCAGCCGGCGGATGGTCCCGACCGTCCCCTTCAAGGCATGGACCTCGGCCAGCGCGGGAGAGCGTGAGCGCCGGTCGAACAGCTGGGCCTCGAACCGGTTCAGCGTCTCCTCGGCCGCTTCCAGGGGCCGGTCGTAGGACTCCAGCACACGGTGTGCCAGCGCCACCAGCAGGCACGAGGGAGAGCAGCGCTCGCCGTTGGGGTGTGCCCGGGCATGATCCCGCTCCAGCTGCTCGCACACCGGCTGGGTGGCCCGGTGGATGGTGATGACGGTATCACCACGCGAAAAGATCGCGATCTTGCGGGTCATGTCCTGCGCAGTGTTGCCGGTCCGCTCAGGGCGCTCCCCGTAGACCCGCAGGATCATGAAGGTCGTGTCCTCGATCCGCTCGAACTTGGGCAGGTGCCAGGGATCCAGGCTGTCCTCGACCACCATCGGGTGGAGTCCCTGCTCCTTCGCCAGGGCGTTCAGCTCCTCGGGGGTCGGGGCGGTCACGTCGATCCAGGTGACGCCAGTGTCCTCGGCCTGCTGGATGGTCCGGATCATGGTTCACCCCTCGTCACGATCCGCGCCGCTGCGACCGCCGCGCCGAAGCCGTTGTCGATGTTCACCACAGTGATGCCGGCCGCGCACGAGTTGAGCATGCCGAGCAGCGCCGCCAGTCCCCCGAAGGATGCGCCGTATCCGACGCTGGTCGGCACGGCGATGACCGGGCAGTCGACCAGCCCGCCGACCACGCTCGGGAGGGCGCCTTCCATCCCGGCCACGACAATGACGGCGCCCGCGCGGCGGAGCT
>DASWBQ010000261.1:0-2489 GCA_036390535.1 Gemmatimonadales bacterium
GAGCCGTCCGGAGGCATCCCTGCGCTCTCCCTGGTGAGACCAACAGGAGACGCCAGATGCCGCGTACTGCCAGCCAGGGACCGTCCCTTCCCTACGCCGCCCGCCTCACCGACGGCCGGACCGTCCGGGTCGCCCCGGTCACCGCCGACGCCCCGGTGCCGCCGGGGGGCGACCCCGCCCTCCGGGAGGCCCGGGCCCTGATCGCGAGCCTGCTGACCATGAACCCCGCCGCCGCCGAGGCGCACGGAATCAGCCTCCCGGTGGCGTGGGCGGCCGCCGTCCCGGGCGACCCGGCCGGCGACCTCGGTCTCGCCTGGTGGACCGCCCTGCCCTACCACCAGTTCACCGCCGTCGCCGAGGTCGCCCTCGCGCCCGGCGCCAGGCGCAGCGGCCTGGGCCGGGTCCTGCTCGACCTCCTCGCCCTCTCGGCCGCCGACCGCGGTGTCGAGTGGCTCCAGGTCCGCCTCCCGGCCGGCGAGGAGCGGGCGCTGGCGGCCGCGCTCAAGACGCACCGCGGCCGGGTCACCGACCGCGACGGCGCCTCCTGCTTCGTCGAAATCCCTCTGGCGGGAGACCCCCGCCGCTTCCATCGGTCGGGGGTGCACTGGCCGGTCCGCCGCTCGGCTCAACCGCCCCTCCGCCCCTCCGCCCCTCAACACGTCCAATCACAAGGAGAGATCAAATGACCGGAACCCTGCTTCGTCCCGACCCGACCTTCTACCCGTCCCCCCGGTACGCCATCGAGGCGCCGCCGGAGACCCTGGCCTACGTCGCCCTCCTCAACCCCGAGGGGAAGGGAGCGAAGGACGGCATCGGCGTCATCTGCACCGACCCGAATGACCCCGACTACGGCCGGCTGGTCGGCCGCACCGAGTTCCCGAACGCCGACAACGAGCTCCACCACTTCGGCTGGAACGCCTGCAGCTCCTGCCTCTCGCCGGTGGCGCCCCACCCCTACATGGCGCGGCGCTACCTGGTGGTGCCGGGCACCCACTCCGGCCGGATCCACATCCTCGACACCGAGCCCGATCCTCGGAACCCGCGCCTGGTGAAGGTCATCGAGGGCGAGGAGGTGGCCAGGAAGACCGGCTACGCCGCCCCCCACACCGTCCACTGCGGCCCCGACGGCATCTACATCAGCGCCCTCGGTGCCCCCGACGGCAACGGCCCGGGCGGCATCTTCATGCTCGACAACGAAACCTTCGAGATCCAGGGCGCCTGGGAGAAGGACCGCGGCCCCCAGCACCTCTCGTATGACTTCTTCTGGCACCTCGGCCACGATGCCCTGATCACCAGCGAGTGGGGCACCCCCAACATGGTCACCAGTGGGCTCAACCCCGAGCTGCTGCTGGCCGGGAAGTACGGCAACGCGGTCCACATCTTCGACCTCAACACCCGGAAGCACCTCCAGCGGCTCGAGCTCGGGCCCGAGTACCAGATGGTGCTGGAACTCCGGCCGGCCCACGACCCCACCAAGGCTTACGGCTTCGTGGGCGCGGTGATCTCGCTCGCGGACCTCTCCTCGTCCATCTGGATGTGGTACCTCGACAAGGACGGCCGCACCTGGAAGATCAAGAAGGTCATCGACATTCCCGCCGAGCCGGCCGATGCGTCGCTGCTGCCGCCGATCCTCAAGGGCTTCGGCGCGGTGCCGCCGCTGGTCACTGACATCAACCTCTCGGTGGACGACCGGATGCTGTACGTCTCGTGCTGGGGGACCGGCAAGCTGCTCCAGTACGACGTGTCGGACCCGTTCGCGCCGAAGCAGGTGGGGATGGTCGAGATCGGCGGCATCGTGCGGAAGGCGGCGCACCCCGGCACGCCCGGCGTGGCGCGGAACGGCGGCCCCCAGATGGTCGAGGTGAGCCGGGACGGCCGGCGGGTGTACCTGACCAACTCGCTCTACAGCCCGTGGGACGCGCAGTTCTATCCGGAGGGGATCAAGGGCTGGGTGGCCAAGGTGGACGCCGACCCGAAGGGCGGGATGACGGTGGACCCGCGGTTCCTGGCGGAGCTGCCCGACGGCCTCCGGTCGCACCAGGTCCGGCTCGAGGGCGGGGACGCGTCGTCGGACTCCTTCTGCTTCGCCTGATCGGACGATGGAACCCCTGACGGCGGCTGCGCTGGTCGGCCTCGGCGCCCTGCACGGCATCAACCCCGGCATGGGCTGGCTGTTCGCGGTGGCGAAGGGACTGCAGGAGATGTCCCGGGGCGCGGTGGTTCGCGCCCTCCTTCCCCTCGCGGCGGGGCACGGCGGCGCGGTGGCGGCGACCCTCGCGGTCGCCGCCCTCCTCGGGGAGGTGATCACCCCGGGAGCGGTGCGGTGGCTGGTGGCGGGCGCCCTGCTCGCCACCGGCGCGTGGCAGCTGGTGCGGCACCGCCACGTGCGCGGCCGGGGCATGCGGGTCAGCTCGGCGCAGATCGCCGGGTGGTCGTTCCTGATGTCGGTGGCCCACGGCGCGGGGCTGATGGTCCTGCCGGTGGTGATG
>DASWBQ010000262.1:0-15605 GCA_036390535.1 Gemmatimonadales bacterium
TCCCAGACTGCGAGCATGGCACACCATTGCAGCCCAGCGGCGAGCGCGAGGAGATCGAGGCGCGCCATCCCGGTCTGGAGCCCGGCTCGCGCCCGATGCACGGCGGCCACGGCCAGCGTGAAGGGGAGCGCGCCGGTGAGCACCGCGACGGTGAGGTTTGCCGGCGTCGCGTCCCCGACGGCGAGAAACGGCTGCATGAGGTAAAGCGCCGGGGCAAGGAGCATCAGGAGGAGACAGCTCGCCGGCCAGCTCAGCGGCTCGGAACGCCAGGTGCCGCGGGCGACGGCCTGGACGCGAGGGCCAGGGACGCGCGTCGGCCCAGTCGAACTGCCTCCCTCACTGTCCCCAGGCCGCCACCAGCGACCCTGGCGCTCCCGGACCGGATCGTGTGCACCGCCCCTTCCTATTGGCCGGGGTCTCGCCGCTCGCGGACCTGGTAGTGCGCGGACCGCTCATCGAAGCGGGAAAGCAGCGCCCGGGCGGCCGGTGGCACCACGGCCGCCTCGTAGTCCGGGCCGGCGAAGGCGCGGACCGCGTCCAGCGACTCGAACCACATGACCGTCACGAACTCCACCAGGTCCCCGCCGGGTCGGCGGAGCAGGTCGATGCCCCGGAAGCCCGGGATCGCGCGGGCGGTGATGCCGGCGAAAACCTCGTGGCGCAACAGGTGTTCGTAGGCGTCGGCGTTGGCCGGGGTGGTCCAGCCGTGCCAGAGGCGGGCGATCATCTCGGGGCGTCGGACGGCAGCCTGGACGTCATGCGGTCAGCCTCGCGCAGGCCTGTATCAGCGTGAAGGTGGTGCCCCAAGTACCGTGTCGGCAGAGCTCGGCATCGGCCTGGCGCACCAAGTCCTCCAAGCCCTCCTTTCCAATGAGTGTTTCCAGTCGTGGCTGGAGCGACGCTGCGAACTGCAACGGCAGCCGCAAGTACGGATGCCCTGGCGACAGCGCAACCACGCGTGCGTCCAACCGCGGCTCGACGCCGAGTTGTCGAAAGAGCCCGGGAAGGTCACGACCGGCGTTGAAGTTGCCGCCAGCAGCGAGGAAGGCCTTTTCGATCAACCCGATCAGGCGGCTGACGGCCGGCGCGTCCGGATTCACGCGCCACGACCCCATGTCGGGATCTTCCAAGACCAGCCAGCCACCAGGCCTCAGGAGCCGTCTGTAGATGGCGAGTTGTTCGTCGGCCCGGCCGAGGGGCGCTATCTGGAATCGCGCGTGGACGAGATCAAACGAACCGGCCGGAAGTCGCGTGGCAAAGAGATCATCCTTCTCGAGCGTGACGTTGGCAAGAGCCTCTGCCCCGATGAACACCCGCGCTCTGGTGAGCATCTGGTCATCGACGTCTGACCCGACGACACTCCCATCAGGGCCGACCCATTCACTGAGGATCCGGAGCCACCCCATCACTCCGCACCCGACATCGAGAGCCCTCTGACCTGAGCCACCCGGCAACTGGCCCAGGAGCGTTCGGCCGGCGGGCTCCCATACTCTCGACTGAAGCTGGAGTCTCTCCAGTTCTGTCGGCTGGTGCGACAGCAGGTACGGGCCGGGCGCTTCACTCACTTCCGTGCCTCCGCTCACTCTTGCATATGATGACGTCGAACCTGCCGCTTCGGCCGTGGCGGCTAACGATGACACCTGCCGCCGTCGGCTGCAAGCGGTTGTCGGGTGGCTGTCCTGGCACTCGTTACGGGACCGGGCGTGGTCGTGTCGTCTTAAGTCGATGGAAGGCCATGTGCAGATGGTTCGACTCTTCGGTACAACCACGCGCCAACGACTGGTGCCAGACCGCGACGAGACCGCAAGGTGATTCGGAGTCAGCTCCCGTTCTGCATCCTGTTGTTCCTTGGTTGAGCAAGCAGTACACCGGGTGAGCCCCTAGCCGGCCTGCGCGCCGCCTGTGCGTAGTTTCGTCCGCGCAGCGTCTAATCCCTTGAAGGGCGCTTGCGCACCCGGCGCCATGAACCCCTCTTCCACAGGTGGACTCCGGTGAAGACACGTGCATCTCTCCATTCGCTCGGCCTGATGGCCATTCTGGCGGGTGGGCTCATCGCCTGCTCCAGCAACCCGCTCGAGCCCTTCCAACCCGAGATCTCGAACGCGCCCGACAACTTTCAGCTCCAGGCAACGGCGGTCGTAGGGGTGACCTCCACCCAGACCTATTCCTGGAGCAACACAGGTACCCGAGCCACGATCAATCACTCCACTACAACGAGCGCTGGAAGCGCAAAGTTGACCATACGGGATGGGTCGGGATCCGTGGTATATACCAAGGCCCTCGTGCCAAGCCTGAACGAGCCCACGGCGACCGGAACGCCGGGGACCTGGACGATCGTGCTGACACTGACGAGCTATAGCGGTACTCTGAATTTCCGCGCCCAGAAACTGTAGGCTGCCCTGGATTGCCCCGTGCAGTGCCCTCCGCGATGACAGACTAGACCGAGGCCAGCTTCCGGAGCTGGGCCACCAGGTGTCGCTGCGCCGCCGGGTCGCCGGTCGCCACGAAGATGGTGTCGTCGCCGGCGATGGTACCTACCACGGACGGCCACCGGAGCCGGTCGATCGCCACCGCCACCCGGTTGGCTTCGCCGGGCGGAGTGCGGATCACCACCAGTACGTCCCCCGCCGTGTCCACCGAAAGCACGCCCTCGCGAATCCGGAGCTCGTCGGGGTCCACGGCCCGCTGCGCATCCGGCAACGGCCGGTGATACACCCCATCCTGCTTGACCAGCCCCAGCGCCGCGATGTCCCGGCTCACCGACGATTGAGTGACGTCCCACCCGTCCGCCGCCAGCGCCTCGACCAGCTCGTCCTGAGTGTGCACCCGCCGAGTGCTGATCAGCTCCAGGATCCGGAGCAGGCGCTGCTTCCGGTTCCGGGTCATGCGCCTCGCCCCGCCAGCCGGGCCATCGCACGAGCGAACCGCGCCCGGTGGCCCCGGTTCCAGGACCGCTGACCACGCAACCGCCCCCGAAGCACGGAGAGCCCCAGGTTCCCCAGGTTGCCGGTGCCGCGACGGCGCCGCATCAGGTCTGCCGGCGTCGGCATCGGGAAGATCACCCCCTGCTTGAACTCCGCCGCCACCTGCCGGTAGGCCACCCGGAACGGTACCCCCGCCTCTACTCGCCGCATCGCCTCGTCGGTCACCACCGCCTCACCCCGAAGCGCCGCAAGCCCCCGCGCCCGATCCACCCCGAGCCGCGGCACCGCGTGCGCCATCATCGCCAGCATCTCTGCGGTGCGGTCGAGTCCCCGGAACAGCGGCTCCTTGAGGAGCTGGAAATCACGGTGATAGCCGCTGGTGAGCTTGGCCTTGAGCTGGAGCATGGTGACGAGATCGCCGTCGAGCGCCGCCGCCCGCGCCCGCGTCAGCTCGAAAAGGTCGGGATTCCGCTTCTGCGGCATGATGCTCGACCCGGTGGTCAGCTCCACCGGCAGCACCAGCAGCCCGAACTCCTCGCTCGAGAGGAGCACCACGTCCGCCGCCAGCCGCGACAGGTCGTGCCCCACTTCGGCGCACCATGCCAGCACCGCCGCCTCGAGCTTGCCCCGTCCCAGCTGTACGCTGGTGACGGCGTGATCGAGCCCGGCGAAGCCGAGTGCACGCATGGCGACCTCGCGCCGGATCGGGAGCGGCACGCCATACCCCGCCGCACTCCCCAGCGGCGAGCGATCCACCTTCCGCCACAGCGCCTCGAGCGACTCGGCGCTGGCGATCAGCCCCTCCGCGTACCCTGCCGCCCAGAGACCGGCCGACGACGGCATCGCGCGCCGCTGGTGGGTGTAGCCGGGCCAGAGGGCGGTACGGTGCCGGGCCGCGAAGGCGAGGAGGGCGTTGGCCAGTTCCAGCGCCCCGGTGTGCAGCCCGAGGAGGGCGTCCTTCAGGTAGAGCCGGAGGTCCACCGCCACCTGGTCGTTCCGCGATCGGCCGGCATGGACCCGCGCGCCGGCGTCGGCGTGTCGCCGGGTCAGCCAGGCCTCGACGGCGGAGTGAGCGTCTTCGTGGGACGCCTCGATGACGAGTTTGCCGGCCGTGGCTGCGCGGAAGGCCGCGCGGAGGTCGGCGCGAAGAGTGCCGAAGTCGGAGGCGGACAGCAGCCCGCCGGCCCGAAGGCCTTCGATATGGCCGAGGCTCCCCAGCACATCCCAGGTGAGGAGACGCGAATCAAGCACGCGGTCGTCGCCGACCGTGTAGGCCATCATGAACTCGTCCGGAGATGACGACTGGCTCCACAGCGTGGACGGGCGGACGGGAGGACGGGCAGACGGGCGGACTGCATTCTTCGGCATCGGTCTACCTCAGGTAGTCCTGCGCCAAGGCCAGGTAGAACTCGCGGGCGGCGGTCACTTCCGCCAGGTCCACGCACTCGTCGGGCGTGTGTGACTTCCGGCTGGTGCCGGGGCCGCACTTGATGGCGTCGGCGTCCCGCACGAAGACCCAGTCCGAGCAGGTCGGGCTGCCAAAGGTCTGAAGCCCTGGTCGCAGCCGCTTGGCGGCCGCGAGCAGGCCTGAGTTGGCCGGGGTCTCGCAGGGGACCAGCCGCTCCGATGTCACGACCACCTCGCACTCCAACCGCTCCTTCAGTGCCGCGCCGATCTCCTGATGGGTCCAGCTCGGCGTGCTCCGGACGTCGAGGACCGCCTTCGCCACCGGTGGGGTGACGTTCCGGCTGACGCCCGCCTCGAGCATGGTGGCGGTCACGGTGGTGACCCCGAGCACCGGATGGACCCGTTCGTCGAGCAGGCCCTCGAGCTTCACCAGCTCCCGCGCCAGGAGGGTGATGCTGTTCCGGAACGCGCTCTCGCCGGCGTAACCGGCGTGGCGCTGGTCACCCTGGGCCACCAGCTCCGCCATCAGGAGCCCGCGCTGGGCCACGGCCGCCTGGAGGTTGGTGGGCTCGCCTACCACCGCCGCGTCGAGCGCGCCGGCCCGGGCCGCCAGCTCCGGCATGGAGGTGTGCTTGGTCTCCTCGCCGTAGCCGAACAGCAGCTGCAGCCTGCCGCGCCACTCCTTCGACTGTGCCAGGTCGCGCGCCGCCACCAGCATCGCCGCCACCGACGCCTTGGCGTCGCCGGAGCCGCGGCCGTACAGCAGGGTCCCCTCGATGACCGGCTCGAATGGCGGGCGCACCCACCCGTGGCCCGCCGGCACGGTGTCGAGGTGGCTGACGAAACCGAGTGACGGGCCGGGAACACCACTCTCCACGGTCACCAGCACCCCGTCGTCGCCGCGGGCCACGCCGAGCCCCCATTCGCGGGCGGTCTCCTCGACGAAACGGCCGATGGTCTCCTCGGTGCCGCTCACCGAGGGGACCGCGACCAGGTCGCGGAGGAGGACGATCTCAGTCGGCCAGGTCCACGCCAAGATAGGTCGCCTTTTCCTTGCGGCCGACGATCATGGTGCCGTTGCCGGCGCCGGTGAACACCTCGAGGAGGATCGAGTCGGGCGCCAGCCCGTCGATGATGTGGGTCCGCTCCACCCCGCCGGTCGCCGCCCGGATGCAGGCCTCGACCTTGGGCCGCATCCCGCCGCTCAGCGCCCCGCTCGCCATCAGCTCGGCGAGGTCGTCGGGGTCGGCGAAGGCGACCAGGCTGGCCGGGTCCTTCGGGTCGCGGAGGACGCCCGGCACGGAGGTGAGGTAGAGCAGCTTCTGGGCCCGAAGGGCGATCGCGATCGACTCGGCGACGGTATCGGCGTTGACGTTGTAGACGTTGCCGTCGTCGTCGCCGGCCAGGCTGGCCACCACCGGGACGAACCGGCCGTCCATCAGCGTGGTCAGCACCGCCGGGTTCACCCGCTCGATGTCGCCGACGTGGCCGTAGTCCACCGTCACCGTCCTCCCGGCGTCATCCACCACCGACACCGGCGGCCGCTTCCGGGCGGTGATCAGGTCGGCGTCGACGCCCGAGATCCCGACGGCCTCGACCTGGTGGGCGCGAAGCGAGGCCAGCACGGCGGTGTTGAGCGTCCCGGCGTAGACCATCTTGGCGATCTCGAGCGCCTGGTCGTCGGTGACCCGGCGGCCCGCCACGATGGTGGGCTCGACCCCCATCCGCCGGGAAAGCGCCGTGGCCTGCGGCCCGCCGCCGTGCACCACCACCAGCCGGATGCCAAGCGACTGGAGCAGCGAGACCTGACCGGCCACGTTGTCGAGGGCGTGCTGGTCCTTGAGGACCTCGCCGCCGAGCTTGATCACGAAGACGTGGTCGCGGTAGGCGCGGACGTAGCGGAGGGCGCCCTTGAGACCGGTGATGCCTTTGGAGGAGTCGATCATAGTCGTGAGTCGTGAGTCGTGAGTCGTGAGTCGAGACCAGGGACCAGAGAGCAGGGAGCAGGGAGCAGAGAGCAGAGAGCAGAGGATCGCGGAGATGCCGCTCTCCGCTTTCTGCTTTCGGCTCTCTATTCCCCAATCAGTTCCAGCAGCAACGCCCGCTGCGCATGCAGCCGGTTTTCCGCCTCGTCCACCACCACAGAGTTGGGGCCGTCGAGCACGGCGTCGTCGATCTCGACGTTCCGCCGCACCGGCAGGCAGTGCATCACGATCCCCTTCCCGCCCCGGGTGGCGCGGGCCAGGTCCTGGGTCATCCGCCAGTGACGCATCGAGGACCGGAAGGCCTTCTCCTCGTCAGGACGCCCGAAGTACTGCAGCGAGCCCCACGACTTGACGTAGACGGCGTCGGCGCCCTCCACCGCCCCCTCGAGGTCGTCGGTGACGTTGAGCGAGCCCCCGCGCGTCTGGGCCAGGTGGCCGATGGCCAGCATGTCGTCGGGGTCGAGGTCATAGCCGTCGGGCCGCGCCACCACGATGTCCATCCCCAGCTGGGCGGCGGCGATGGCGCCGCTGGCGGGGACCGCCGTCGGCAGCGGCTTGGGGTGCCAGGCCCACTGCAGCACGAACTTCTTCTTCCGCGGCTCGCCCAGGTGCTCCCGCAGGGTGAGGGCGTCGGCCAGCCCCTGGCAGGGATGGCGGCGCACCGACTCGAGGTTGATGACCGGCTTCTCGCAGTACCTGGCGAAGTTCCGGATCACCGGGTCGAGCCGCTCGGTGGCCCAGTCGGTGCCCTTCGGGAAGCTCCGCACCGCCAGGGCATCGGCATAGCGCCCCAGCACCCGGGCCGCATCCACGATGTGCTCCACGCCGGCCCCGTCCATCACCGCGCCGATCTCGGTCTCGAGGGTCCAGCTCCCCTTCCCCGGCTCGAGGACGACGGCGTGGCCACCGTGCAGGAACATCGCCGTCTCGAAGCTGGTCCGGGTCCGGAGGCTCGGGTCCATGAAGACCATCGCCAGCACCTTCTTCTCGAGCCCGCCCGGGATCTCCCCACGCTTCACTCGCGCAGCGAGGGCGAGGAGCCCGTCCACCTCCTCGGGAGACCACTCCTCCATGGCGAGATAGTCGCGCTTGGTCATGCCGAGATCACCTTGTCGAGGGCCGTGAGCAGGAGATCCGCCTCCGCCAGCGAGAAGTTGAGCGGCGGCATGATCCGGAGCACCTCCGGGTCCGACGAGGCTCCCGCCAGGATCCGGTGGGCCAGGAGGGCCTTCTGGGCCTCGGCGGCGGGCCGGCCCAGCCGGAGCCCGAGGAGCAGCCCCCGTCCCTGGACCCCGTGCACGCCCAGGCCGAGCGCTTCCTCACGGATGTAGCGGCCGACTTCGGCGGCGTTGGCGACGAGGCCGTCCTTCTCGATCACGTCGAGGTTGGCGATCGCCGCGGCGCAGACCACCGGACCGCCGCCGAAGGTGCTGCCCAGGTCGCCGATGGCGAGCCCCTCGGCGAGCCAGGGGGTGATCATCACCGCGCCGATCGGGAGCCCGGCTGCGAGCCCCTTCGCCATGGTGAGCGCGTCGGGGACGACGCCGTATGCCTCGGCGGCGGTGAAGGCGTCGCACCGCCCGGTGCCGCACTGGATCTCGTCGAAGATCAGGGCCGCGCCGGCCCGGGTGCAGGCGGCGCGGGCGGCCCGGAGGAACTCGGGCGAGCAGTCGCGGGCGCCCTGGATCCCCTGCACCGGCTCGACGATCACGGCGGCGACCGTCTCGTCCACCGCCGCTTCGATGGCGGCGATGTCGTTGAAGGGCACCTTGGTGGAGAGCGGGATGCCGGAGCGTTTCGCCGCCTCCTCGTATCGGGCCCCGTCGGTGCAGGCGAGGACGCCGGGGGTCCGGCCGTGCCAGCCGCCGCGCACGGAGACGACCCGCTGCCGGCCGGTCCGCTTCCGGGCCAGGCCCAGGGCGTTCTCGTTGGCCTCCGCACCGGAGTTGCAGAAGAAGGCGTGATCGAGCGGACGCGGACAGAGGGCCGCGAGCATCTCCGCCAGCTGTTCCCGGAGCGGATGCGGCAGCGCGGCCGAGTAGAAGAGGAGCGTGGCGGCCTGGTCCGCGATCGCCTTCACGACGGCGGGGTGCGAATGGCCGGTGGAGGCCACGGCATGGCCGCCATAGGCGTCGAGCCATTCGACTCCCTGGTCGTCCACCAGCCAGGAGCCATGTCCGCGAACCGGACGCACCGGCAGCTGGGCGTAGACGGGGAGCAGCGCGGGGATGGTTGCAGTGGTCACGTAACGCCTCAGATCGGAAAGACGGGTGCGGCCCCGAGCCCGGCGACTTCGTCGAGGCCGAGGGCCAGGTTCATGGCCTGGATGCCCTGGCCGCCGGCGCCCTTGACCAGGTTGTCGAGCACCACGAAGACCTGCACCTCGCGGCCGTCGTCGGACTGGGCCGCCGAGGTGATGGCGACGTTGGTGCCGACGGCGTGGGTGAGCTGCGGCGGGTCGGCGACGACGCGGACGAATGGGCGTCCCGCCCAGGCGTCCGCGAGGAAGCGAGCCGCCGCCCCGGCGGGGAGCGGCGCCGCGAAGGTGGCGTGCAGCGTCAGGTGGATGCCCCGGACGAACGGCCCCGAGTGGGTCATCAGGCGCATCCCGGCGGCGGCGTTGCCGGTCCAGCCCCGCCACTGCTCGAGGATCTCGCCCTCGTGGCGGTGCCCGAAGACGGAGTAGGCGAAGAGGTTGTGGGCCCGGGCCGGGTGGTGGGTGGTCGGCTTGGGAAGGGCGCCGGCGCCGCTCGAGCCGGTGACGGCGAACAGCGACGGCGGCCCGGCGAGCGCCTGCCCGCGGAGCGGGTAGAGCGCGAGCTGGGCGGCCGTCGCGAAGCAGCCGGGCGCGGCGATCGCCGCCGCGCCGTGCAGCTGCTGGCCCAGGACGTCCGCCAGCCCGTAGGAGAACTTGTGGACCAGCTCCGGCGCGGAGTGCGCGCCGTAGTAGGTCCGGTGGAGCGCCGGGTCATGGATCCGGAAGTCCGCCGCCAGGTCCACCACCAGCCCCGGCCCGGCGTCGAACACCTCGGCGGCCACCTTCGACGATTCGCCGTGCTCGAGCGCCAGGAAGACGACGTCCTGCCCGCGCGCCGCCTCGCCGGCGGTCAACCCCGCGAACCGCGACTCGGAGACGCCGGCCAGCGCCGGATGGACGTCGCCGACCGGCTTCCCGGCCTGGCTCCGGCTGGTGGCGATCCACTCGGTCACTTCGGGGTGGAGCTGGAGCAGCCGCAGCAGCTCGCCGCCGACGTATCCGGCGGCCCCGATCACCGCGACCTTCACGATTGCCTCGCCGTCTCGAAGCGGTCCACGGCCTCGGTCACCACCTCCAGCAGCCCCGCCGCGTCGCGCATGGCGTTGTGGGCGGCGAGCCCGAGTTCGGCCCGGATGTAGTCGCGCCCGACGTCATTGTCGGTCGCGGGTCCCGTGATCGCCGTGATCGGCAGCTCGAACTCGTCGCGCATCAGCTGGGCCGCGCCCCAGCACGCGACCGGGTCGGGGGCCGCCATCACGAAGGCGGCGCCGAGCGAGACGATGTCCCTGGCCCGGAGGATATCCTGCACCCCGTACTCGCCGAGGATGCCGTCACCCAGCTCGGCGACGAGGATGTCGGGGCGGGCAATCCGGTCGGCCGCCATCCGGTTGATCAGCCCGCGCGCCACCGCGACGGTGACGCCCGGGTGGGTGCTGGCCATGCCGGCGTCGTTGAAGGTGAGCGCGGCCACCGCGCCCGCGTCCCGCATCGAGAGGGTGTCCCGCATCAGCGACACGCCGGTGAGCTTGAGGGCGCCGACCCGCCGCCCCGCGCGCGACAGCCCCCGGACCAGCTCGGTGGCGGCCACGGTCTTGCCGGCGTTCATGCAGGTCCCCGCCACGAAGACGATCGGCAGGCCGGACTCCACGGCCTCGGCCTCCGGCACGGACCCTTCCTTGATGGTGGCGGGCCGCCCGACCCGGTCACCCAGCTCCGGGAAGCTGAGGATCGCGCCCAATACCTCCGCCTTGAAGGGCGGGCCGATCTCGGGGTTCACCGAGGTGCAGCGGCCGAGGATGCCGCCGAGGTTGAGCACCTCGATGGTGTCGCCGACGGCGATGTGGGCCGGCACTTCGCCGGCGTAGCCGCGGAGGGCGCGGCGGCTCCCGAGCGTCCCGGCGAGGACGTCGCCGGAGCGGACCGCCATCATCCGCCCGCTCACGTCCTCGACGGTGTTGTAGCTGGACTTGTCGGTGAGGATCCGGACCGCGAGAACGTAGCCCTCGGCGGGGACGATCTGGTCGCCGACGATCACCTCCGGCGCCAGCCGGAGGTTCTTGGTGGACGAGGCGATCCGGTCGAGCCGGACGCGTGAGGTGCGCATCATGGCATCAGCTCCGGGCGCCGGCGCGGGCGGCGAGCAGTTCGGGAATGGCGCCGACCTCGCCGAAGGCGCGGGCCTGCTCGCCGGTCCAGAGCCGGTTTTCCTCGCCGTAGGTGGCGACGGCCGGATCCATCATCGAGAAGGGGCTACGGGCGCCCGTGACCATGAAGCGGCCGGCGGCGAGGTGCACCCTGGCCTCGCCGGTGACCCGCTGCTGGGAACTGGTGATCAGCGCCTCGACGTCGCGGAGCGACGGGTCGAAGTAGTGGCCCTCGTGGATCCGGTCGCCGTAGAAGCGCGAGAGATGGTCCTTCCAGAAGCCTTGCCACTTGGTGAGGACCAGCTTCTCGAGCTCGCGGTGCGCGGCGATCAGGACGAGGGCGGGGCCGGCCTCGAAGCCGATCCGCCCCTTGATGCCGAGGGCGGTCTCGCCGACGTGGATGTTGCGGCCGATGCCGTAGCCGTCGGTGAGGGCGCCGAGGGCCGCGACGAGGTCTGCCCCGGCCAGCGGCTTGCCATCGAGGGCCACCGGGACGCCCTTCTCCCACTTGATGATGACGTCCACCGGCGCCGGGGCGTCGGCGGGCGGATCCGCCAGCTCGGCCGGGGGACCCGCCCAGGTGTCGTGGGTCCAGCCGCCGCCCCAGGTGGTGCCCCACAGCCCCTTGTTGATGGAATAGGCGCCCGACTTCGGGGGCACCGGGAGGCCGCGCGCCTCGAGGTAGGCGATGGCCTTGTCGCGGGTGAGGCCTTCGTCGCGAATCGGGGTGATCACCTTCAGGTCGGGCGCGAGCACCCGGAAGGCGATGTCGAAGCGGACCTGGTCGTTGCCGGCGCCGGTGGAGCCGTGGGCGACAGCGCGGGCGCCGAGCTTCCTGGCGACGGCGATGGTGGAGATGGCCTGCTGGGTCCGCTCGGCGGCGACACTCAGGGGATAGACCTCGCCGCGGAGGACGTTGCCCTGGATGAGGAACCGGACAAAGCGGTCGAAGACCTCGGCCCGGGCGTCGACCTCGGTGTGGGAGGCGGCGCCGACCGCCTCGGCCTGGCGGCGGATCGCCGCCAGGCCGTCGGCATCGGCGCCGCCGGTGTTCACGTAGACGGTGTGGACCTCATGCCCCTGCTCCGAGAGCCGGGGCACGCAGTAGGAGGTGTCGAGGCCGCCACTGAAGGCGAGCACCAGGGGAGACTTGGACATAGTGCATAAATATGCAATATGCGGATCCGGGATGCAACCCCACGCCTCCTCGCACGACTCCCGACTCCCGGCTCCCGACTTCCCTAGACGTACTTCTCGCCCCTTACCACCTGGACCTCGCACACCCAGGCGATCACCGCATAGTTGGGGAAGTAGTGCTCGGCCACGTGGGCCACGATCCGGTCTGCCGTCTCCGGGCTGGCGACTACCTCGAGCCGGATCCCTTCGCCCGGGACGTCGCTGGCGCGCATTCCCCGCGATCCCTCCCCCCGGCTCTCGGTCAGGGTCCAGCCGCTGGCGCCGAGGGCCTTCAGGTCGCGGACGAGCCGGGACTCGAGCACGGGTTCGGCGACGATGGTGACGAGGCGGAGCGGGGTGAGGGCCATGCTGGGAGTCGTGAGTCGTGAGTCGTGAGAGCTACTCGGCGAACAGCCGGGCAAACCAGTAGTAGAGCGGGATGCCCGCCACCAGGTTGAACGGGAAGGTGATCGCCAGGGACGCCGTCAGGTAGTACGTCGGGTTCGCCTCGGGCAGGGTCATCCGGACCGCGGGGGGTGCGGCGATGTATGACGCGCTGGCGGCCATGGCGCCGAGGACGGCGGCGCCGCCCGGGGAGAGCCCGGCGAGGGTGCCCGCCCACGCGCCGAGGGCGCCGTGCACGACCGGGATCATCACCCCGAACGCCACCAGGAAGGGGCCGGTCCGCTTCAGGTCGCTGAGGCGCTCAGCCGCCAGCAGGCCCATCTCCAGCAGGAAGAGCGTCAGCGCCCCGCGGAACATCCCTTCGTAGAACGGCTGGATCGGCTCGTACCCCGACTTCCCGGTCAGCGCGCCCACGATCAGCCCGCCGACCAGCAGCAGCATGGTGCGGCCGGTAAAGACCTCCCGCATCACCCCGCCGACCGGATGATCGGCCCGGCGGGTCGCGAGGAGCCCGAGCCCCAGCCCGACGGCAATCCCGGGCGACTCCAGGAGGGCAAGGAGGGTGGCAAGGTACGGTTCGGGGGTCTCACCGACGGCCCGGACGAAGGTCTGGGCCGCGATGAAGGTGACGGCCGAGACCGAGCCGTAGTGCGCGGCGATCGCGGCGGCGTCCACCGGTCTCAGGCGCCCGAGCCGCCGGAGGACGGCGTAGGCGACGACCGGCGTCACGACCCCGAGGGCCAGGGTGGCGACGGCGGGAAGGAAGATCTCGCCGAAGGGCGCCTCCGAGAGTTCTACCCCTCCCTTAAGCCCAAGGGCAAACAGCAGATAGATTGAGAGGCCGGTGTAGACGTCTTTGGGGAGGGCCAGGTCGCTTCTGAGCAGCTTCGCCAGGACCCCCAGGCCGAAGGCCAGAACATACGGGGAGAGGAGGTTGGCCTGGAGGAGGTCTGCAGTGGACATCGCGGAAATAATATCAGCCTGGGGGAGAATGGTGACCTGGATCACCATCCGACTTGCCTAAATCACGCCCCGCTATCATTTTAGGCAAGCTGAAGTAGTGTCTTTCCACCTCCGCAACACCTTCCTGGGCAGGGGCCCGGGAATTCCGTTACCTGTTCAAGGAGCCACTTGATGCGCAGGGTTCTTCTCGGGTTCGCTCTCGCGCTGGTCGCCGCGGCACCGCTCGCGGCACAGCAGAAGCGCCCGACCAACAAGGGCATGTGGGAGATTGGCGGCTTTGGCCGCTACAACTTCTACGGCGATTCGTTCAAGCAGGTCGACAGCACCAAGGGCCAGAACAGCTTCGGCGGCGGCGCCCGGATCGGGTACTTCTTCGCCGACAAGTGGAACTTCGAGATCGACGGGTCCTACAACCCGACCGACATCGAATCCGATGAGGCCAGCAGCGTCGGCCTGGTGTACATGCCGTTCCACGCCGGCATCAACTTCAACGCCCCGCTCAGCAACAAGGTGAGCTGGTTCATCGGGCCCCGGGTGGCGTACAACCGGTACAGCGTCTCGGACGTTGCGGCGGACTACCTCGAGAAGGGCTTCGAGGGCAGCGACTGGGGCGTCGGCGGCATCACCGGCTTCCGCTGGCAGATGGCCAGTTGGCTGGCGGCGCGCCTCGACGGCACCCTCGACTACATCCCCAGCCCGGTCAGCAAGGAAGTCCGGGAGACGGATGACGCCAGCACCATCCTGGGAGTCCAGCTGGGCCTCGGGATCACCCCGGGGCGGTCCTGCGGCAACGCGATGGACTCGATCCGGGTCGAGCCGAAGAACGCCGAGATCTACGTCGGCGACACCCAGACCTACCGGGTCATCGGCTACCGCTGCGACGGGAACGTGATGGACCTGACCGACGCGGCGCTGGCTGCGACCGGCGGTTCCATCGCCGGGGCGGTCTTCACCGGCTCGGCGGTCGGCTGCTTCGACGTGACGGCGACGCGGGTTGCCCGGAAGAAGGGCAGCGACACCGGCCGGATCTGCGTCAAGGAGCGCCCGAAGCCGCCGGTCGTCCTCGACCGCTGCGAGTTGATGCCGAGCAACAGCGTCGTGCCGCCGGGCGGCACCGTGAACTACACCGTCCGGGGCTTCTTCAGCGACGGCACCTCGCGCGATCTCACCGAGGCCACGCTGAACGCCAACGGCGGCACCGTCTCCGGCCGGACCTACACCGCGCCACAGGCGGCGGGTAACTACGTCATCACCGCGCAGTGCGGCGCCGGCAAGACCGCCACGTCGAACGTGCGGGTCGAGTCGATCAACATCACCCTCCGGGCGCTGTTCGAGTTCGACAAGACCAAGGTCATCAACCAGACCGAGCTCGACTCGCTCCGGTGGCTGGCCGGCCAGCTGAAGGAGCACGCGAACCTCAGCCTCACCATCTACGGCCACACCGACTGGGTCGGCTCGGTGAGCTACAACGAGGGCCTGGGCATGCGCCGCATCGGCGCGGTCATGGACACCCTTGCCAGCTATGGCGTGGACCGTGCCCGGATGGAGAGCTGGATCAAGACCAGCTACGGCGAGTGCCAGCCGATCGCGGACAACAGGACTCGCGACGGCCGGGCCACGAACCGGCGGGTGGAGGTCTCCGACACGCCGACCGCCAAGAAGTACGAGGGCACGGCGAAGTGCGCTAACAGACCGTAAGGCATACCCCACCAGGCCCCGGCGACCCCTGATGCCGGGGACCGGGTGAGGAAGAGGGCGTCGGCGAGCAATCGCCGGCGCCCTTTTCCTTTCCGCCCCTCACGCCTCAGAGTTCCGGCTGCTTCTCCCACCACCCCTGGACATGTTCCTCCCGGAACATCCAGATCAACTCGAAGAAGTACTGGATCGCCAGAGGGCCGAGGATCAGTCCCACCAGGCCGAAGTACTCCACGCCGGCCACGGCCCCGACCAGGGTGATCATCGGGTGGACGTGCGCAAAGCGGCTCGACACATAGGGCCGGAGGATGTTGTCCACGTTGGAGACCACCAGAACCCCCCAGACGGCCAGCCCGAGACCGGCCCCCACCCGTCCCTCCAGCACCAGACTCAACGCCGCCGGGGCCCAGACCAGGCCGCTGCCGACCAGGGGGAGAATCGAGAGCACGGCGGTCACGGTGCCCCAGAACGCCGAGTTGGAGATCCCGATCAGCGCGAATCCTCCGCCCACCAGGAGGCCCTGGACGACGGCGTTCAAGCCGGTGCCGATGACCGTGGAGTAGGTGACGGCCCGAAACCGCTCCCGGAGGACTTCGGCGCGCTCGGCGGTCACCGGGATGTAGGGGGCGATGGCCCGCCATGCCGCACC
>DASWBQ010000263.1:0-5446 GCA_036390535.1 Gemmatimonadales bacterium
GCCCGAATGCTGCTGCTGGCCCGCGTGTCCGGTGTCTTCGGCTCGTATCTCAACCAGCCGGTCGAGGTCGAGGACCTGCGTCCCGAGGTGGAGCGGCTGGTGCAGGCCACCGGGCGCGCTCAACTGATCCTCCGGCTCGGCCGCGGCCGGCCGGTAGCGCCCACGCCCCGCCGGCGGATCGAGGAGGTTCTGGTCGGATGAAACTCCGCATCGTGATGGTTCCGCTCGATGGCTCCACCTTCGCCGAGGTGGCCTTGCCGCTGGCCACTGCGCTGGCGCGCCGGGCCGGGGCCACCCTCCGCCTGGTGCTGGTCCATGGCACCAGCACCGGCGCCGGCGACGATGCGGCGGCGGCACAGGTGGCGCTCCAGGATCACGAGCGGGAGTACCTCCGCACCACGGCGTCCAGGTTGGATCCGGGGGGCGCGTTCGTGCCCGAGGTCGATCTGCTCGAAGGAGCGCCCGGTCCCTCGCTGGCGGCGGCGGTCGGCTCCCTCCGGGCGGACCTGGTGGTCATGGCCACCCACGGCCGGGGCGCGGTCGGCCGGGCATGGCTCGGCAGCGTGGCGGACTACCTGCTCCGCCACCTGCACACCCCGATCCTCCTGGTCCGCCCGGGGGAGTCCGGCCGGGTCGACGCCGGGACGCGCCTGGAGCGGATCCTCGTCCCGCTCGACACCTCCTCCACCTCGGAGGAAATCCTCGAGACGGTGCTCGCCATCGCCGACCCCGGGGCGACCATCACCCTGGCCCACGTGGTCGAGCCGGTGCTGGGGACGGCCGAGCCGACGCTGCCGTTCCCGATGCCCATGGATCCCAAGCTGCTCGCTGACCTCCGGGGACTGGCGCAGGCTCGCCTCGACCGGGTGGCGGAGACCCTCAGGGCCAGGGGCGTGACGGTGAGCGGCCGGGTGCTCACTGGGGTCGGGCCGGCCCACCTCCTGCTCGAGGAAGCGGAACGCGGGCGGTACGACCTGGTCGCCATGACGACCCATGGGCAGGGTGGACTGCGGCGACTGCTGCTGGGCAGCGTCACGGACAAGGTGGTTCGGGGCGCCACCGGCCCGGTCCTGGTCTCCCGGCCGGGAGCCATGCTGTGAGCGGGCCGATATCGCCGGGCCCGGCCCGGCCCGCCGTGATCCGGTGCCCGCTCTGCACGGCCTTGAACAAGGTGGACCTCGCCCGGATCGCCAGCGGGCCGAAGTGCGGAGAGTGCGGCCGTCCGCTCCTGCTCGACCGGCCGATCAAGATCACCGACCAGGACTTCGAGCGGGTGCTCGCCGGGACCGAGGTCCCGGTGGTGGTGGACTTCTACGCCGACTGGTGCGGCCCCTGCAAGGCGATGGCGCCGATCCTCGACGACTTCGCCCGGGAGCGGGCGGGCGATGTCCTGGTCCTCAAGCTGGACACCGACCAGAACCCGGTCACGCCCCAGCGGTTCGCGATCCGGGGGATCCCGACCCTGATCGTGTTTCGCCACGCGCAGGAGCACGCCCGCCAGGTGGGACTGGTGCCCGCCGGGGCGCTGGCGGCCCTGGTGGCGTGAAGGGAAGCTCAGCCGCCGTTCAACGGCAGTTCATGGCCCCCATGCGATGCTTGGGTGCGCGCCCGCGGACGGGCGTGCCGTCGTGACAGGGCCAGGGGCCCGGGGAGGACTGCATGAAAGTGATGAAGCCGGTACTGCCAGCCGGTGCGGTGCGCCGTGACTTCGACACCATGTTCGACCGGATGTTCCGCACCCCCCTGTTCCCGGAGATGATGCCAATGAAGGGCGAGGCCCTCTGGGAACCGGCGCTCGATCTGTCCGAGACGGACAAGGAAGTGATCGTGCGCCTCGAGGTGCCCGGGTTCCACAAGGAGAACCTGGACGTGAAGTTCGAGAACGAGATGCTGACGATCTCGGGCCACCGCGAATTCCGCAACGAAATGAAAGGCGAGGAGTTCCTCTGGACCGAGCGGGAGGAGGGCCGGTTCGTCCGGACGCTCCGGATTCCTGCGATGATCGAGCCGGCGAAGGTGGAGGCGCTGTATGAGAACGGCCTCCTGACGGTGAAGATGCCGAAGATGGAGCAGACGCCGAAGGCGAAGATCGCCATCAAATAGCGGCGCCCATCCTCCCGGGGAGCCCCGGCCGTCCGGTCGGGGCTCCTGTCGTTTCCCGCTGTCGCCGGGCACGTTGACGCTCCCGCGCAGAGCGGCCTAGCTTTGGGCCGCCATGGAACTCCTGCAGGCTTCGCTGACCTCCCGGATCACGGACTGGCTCCACCTGCCCCCGGGGGACCTGACCCGGTCGTTCATCCGGGTCGGCCTCATCTGGGTGCTCGCCTGGGCCGGGATGATGCTGGTCCGCCTGGTGGCGCGGCGGATCGTGGCGGCGGTGGATGACGGCGACCCACTGACCCTGACTCACCGCGAGAAGCAGGGCCAGACCCTCTCCCAGCTGCTCGGGGGCGTGGGCCGGGTGGCGATCGTGATGACGGCCGCTCTCCTCACCCTCGACGTCTTCCTCGACATCGGCCCACTCCTGGCAGGCGCCGGCATCCTCGGCCTGGCTGTGTCCTTCGGGGCGCAGAGCCTGGTCAAGGACGTGATCGCGGGCTTCTTCATCCTGCTCGAGAACCAGTTCGCCGTCGGGGACGTCATCGAGGGGGCCGGCAAGGCCGGCACCGTCGAGGAGGTCAGCCTCCGGCTGGTCAAGCTCCGGGACATCCGGGGCACCCTGCACATCATCCCCAACGGCCAGCTCGGCGTCGTGTCCAACCTGACGCGGGGCTGGGCCCAGGCCGTCGTGGACATCGGGATCGGCTACGACGCCGACATCGATCACGCGCTGGCCGTCTTCGAGGCCGAGGCCACCGCCTTCGCCGCCGCGCCGGGCTGGGCCGACCGGATGGCCGGCCCCCCGTCGGTCGCCGGCGTGGACGCCCTCTCCGACAGCGCCGTCATGGTCCGGACCCTGATCCGGACCCGGCCCGGCGACCAGTGGGCCGCCGGGCGCGAGTTCCGGCGCCGGATGCTCCGCCGGCTCGAGGCGGAGGGGATCGAGATTCCCTTCCCGCAGCGGACCGTGCACGTGCGCCACCACGGTGCCGGGGCCGGCCCGGCGGAGATCCCCGGATGACCCTGCGCCTGTTCAACACCCTCTCCCGCCGGGTCGAGCCCTTCGCGCCCATCGTTCCCGGGCGGGTCACCCTCTATACCTGCGGCCCGACGGTCTGGAACTACGCCCACATCGGGAACTTCCGGACCTTCCTCTTCGAGGACCTGCTGCGCCGCTGGCTCGAGGCCTCGGGCTACGAGGTCTTCCACATCATGAACCTCACCGACGTGGACGACCGGATCATCAAGGAGGCGGGGGCAAAGGCGGTCTCGATCCGGGACTTCGTGGCACCGTACGTGGTGGCGTTCGACGAGGACCGGGAGTTCCTCCGGATCCGCCCGGCCCACGTCTATCCGCGGGCCACGGAATACGTCGCGCCGATGGTCCGCCTGGTGGAGGGGCTGCTCCAGAAGGGCATCGCCTATCGCGGGGACGACGGCTCGATCTACTTCTCGATCGAGCGGTTCCCCGCCTACGGGCGGCTCTCCCAGCTGGACCGCCGGGAACTCAAGACCGGCGCCAGCGAGCGGGTCGCGAGCGACGAGTACGCCAAGGAGGATGCCCGGGACTTCGCCCTCTGGAAGGCGGCGAAGCCGGAGGACGAGGCGGTGGGCGCCGCGTGGGACGCGCCCTTCGGCCGCGGCCGTCCCGGCTGGCACCTCGAGTGCTCCGCGATGGCCCTCGAGCTGATCGGCCAGCGGTACGGCGTGGACGTCCTCGACATTCACGCCGGCGGGGTGGACCTCATCTTCCCGCACCACGAGGACGAGATCGCCCAGTCGTGCGCCTTCACGGGGCGGGAGGACTTCGCCCGGTACTGGCTCCACGGGGAATTCCTCAATGTCCGCGGCACCAAGATGTCCAAGCGGTTCGGGAACATCACCACGCCCCGGGACCTGCGGCAGGACGGGGTGGACCCCGGCGCGCTCCGGCTGCTGGTCTTCCAGACCCACTACCGACAGAAGCTCGACCTGACCGATGATGCCCTGGCCGCCGCGCGGGAAGGCGCCCGGCGGCTCGGCGCGTTCGCGCGGCGGCTGGCCGGGTCGGCGGGCGCCGCCGACAGCGCGGCGTTCGGAGCGGCGGGGGAGCGGCTCCGCACCGACTTCGCCGCCGCCCTCGACGAAGACCTGAACGCGCCGCAGGCGGTGGCGGCCCTGTTCGAATTCGTGTCCGAGGGGAACCGGCTCCTTGACGGCGGCGAGCTGCCGGGGCCGGTGGCGCTGGCCGCCTGGCGGGCGGCGGATGCGGTGCTGGACGCGGCGACCGTTCCGGAGACGGTGGAGGTGACCTCCGGCGCGGCGTCCGGCCCGGCGGCCCGCTTGAGCGAGCAAGCGCCTTCCGACGCCGGCGCCCAACTGACCTGGGCGGCGGGCTGGGCCAACGCGCGGGCCGCGGCCAAGGCGGCGCGCAACTTCGCGGAGGCGGACCGGATCCGGGCCCTGCTGACGGCCGCCGGGTTCGACGTGCGTGACCGGCGCGACGGGACGGCCGAGGTGGTGAGGAGGTAGGAACCACGGAACAGGGAACAGGGAACTGACGGTGGTCCCTGTTCCCTGGTTCCTGAGTCGGGCCGTTGACCTGCCCCCCGGCGGTGGCTAAAATCATGGCCTGTCGCAAGCTGCGGGCTTCCCGCTGGCGTAGCTCAATTGGCAGAGCAGCTGATTTGTAATCAGCAGGTTAAGGGTTCGAGTCCCTTCGTCAGCTCCAGCAGGCAGACGCCGCTCCCCGGGCGGGACCAGGCGCGATGGATGAGTCGGTGGGGTGGCCGAGTGGCTAATGGCAGCAGACTGTAAATCTGCCGGGCTTCGCCCTACGAAGGTTCGAATCCTTCCCCCACCATGCAGACGGACGGCTGGGCGGACGGGCGGACGGGCAGTTCGCTCCGGTAGCGTTATCGAAGGGTTGGTGCTGCGAGCGGGTGCGGCCGTCGGCCCATCCGCCCGGCTGCCCGTCCGAGTGCGGGTGTAGCTCAGTTGGTAGAGCATCAGCCTTCCAAGCTGAGGGTCGCGGGTTCGAGCCCCGTCGCCCGCTTGCTCGCGTAGCTCAGTTGGTAGAGCACATCCTTGGTAAGGATGAGGTCACCGGTTCAATCCCGGTCGCGAGCTCTTGAGGACGCCGGACGTCGTACGTCGGATGTCGTACGACCGCTGACGTTCGACTTTCGACCCAGTCATCACTTCCACCCTGCAGGGAACTCCGACAATGGCGAAGGCAAAGTTCGAGCGGACCAAGCCGCACGTGAACGTGGGCACGATCGGGCACGTGGACCACGGCAAGACGACGTTGACGGCGGCGTTGACGAAGGTGTCGGCGGACAAGGGGTGGGGGACGAAGTACATCCCG
>DASWBQ010000264.1:0-3670 GCA_036390535.1 Gemmatimonadales bacterium
CGGCCCAGGACCTCGAGGGCGTCCCCGCCCTTGATCAGCAGCCCGGCACGGGCCGCCTTCCCGATCGCGGCCGTGATCGCCAGCGGCGTCGCCAGGGCCAGGGCGCACGGACAGGTCACGACCAGAAGCGCGATCGCGTTGTCGAGGGCAGCGCCGGAGTCGCGAGGAAGCCACCAGAGCCAAGTGGCCAGGGCCAGGACCAGGACGACGCCGACGAACCCCCCGGCCAGCCGGTCTGCCGTCAGGACCACCGGGGCCCGTCGCCGGGCTCCCGCCTCCACTTCCCGGAGGATCCTGCCCAGCCGGCTCGCCTCACCCGCTTCCTCGACCGCCACCCGGAGCGCCGCCGAGCGATTCGCCGTCCCGGCATACACGGCGTCGCCGTCGCTGACGACCACCGGACGGGATTCACCGGTCAGCAGCGAGAGATCGACGTGCGACCGGCCCTCGAGGACGCGGCCGTCGGCCGGGAAGAGGTCGCCGGCCCGCACTTCCACCACCATCCCCGGCATCAGCGCCTCGGCGGGCACCTCGTGAATCCGGTCGCCGTCCACCATCCGGGCAGTGGACGGAGAGAGCGAGTGCAGCAGCTCGGCGGCATCGGCCGCCGACCGCTGGGCGCGCTGCTGCAGCCACCGGCCGACCAGGAGCAGGAAGATCAGCGTGGCCACGCCGTCGAAGTAGATCGGCCCCTGGTCGGTGATGGTGTTGACGGCGCCGCGGAGATAGCCCGCCGCGAGGGCCAGGGCCACCGGGACGTCCATGTGCAGGCGCCGACTTCGGAGCGCGGCGACGGCGCTCTGGAAGAAGACCCGGCCGGGCCAGATGATCGCCGGCGTGGTCAGCACCAGGCTGACCCAGCGCAGGTATCGCTCGGTGGCGGCGTCCATCCCGCCGAACCAGCCGGCGTAGATCGCCGTCGCGATCATCATCACGTTCCCGGCGAGCGCTCCCGCCACGCCGACCCGCACCGCCATGGTCCGGTCTTCCGCCCGGCGGATCGCCTCGGCCTTGATGCCGCGGAACGGGTGCGGCCGGTAGCCCAGCGAATCGAGAAACCGGGCGATCGAGGAAAGCGATGCGCGGGAGGGGTCCCAGGTGATCGCTGCCAGCGACCGGGTTACGTCGAGGTCCGCCTGGACGGCGCCGGGGACGGCCAGCGGCACCCGTTCGACCAGCCAGACGCACGATGCGCAGTGCACCCCCTCGAGGTACAGCTCCACCTGCCGGAGGCCGTCCGGGCGGGTGCGCACGTACAGGGCCTCGAAGGCCGGATGGTCGAACTCCTCGTACCATCGTCCGGTCGAGGTGACCGCCTCCCCCCGTCGCTCGTCGAAGCGGTAGTAGCGCTCGAGGCCGGCGGCGTGGATCAGCTCCCACGCCGTGGCGCAGCCGCTGCAGCAGAACTGGCGCTCGTCGCCCGGCTGGACCAGTCCGGACGGCACCGGCAGCCCGCAGTGGGCGCAGGTGACGTCGGTTCCGGCCGGGGCTCGGGCGCGGTCAGCGACCGCCATGCTGGTGGGTGCCGGCAGCCGCGGCCGGCATGGCGCGCGACAGCCGGCCGGTGACCATCAGGAGGCCGATCACGATCATGGTTGCCGCCGTCACGGCCGGCAGGTGGCGGCGGAGCGGGCCGAAGGCGCGCTGGGCCACGATTCCCAGGCCGGCCAGCACCGGGACCGTGCCGAACCAGAACACCGCCATGACGACCATGGCGGCGGGTACCGAGCCGGTGCCGGCGGCGGTGGCGACGAAGGCGTAGAGCCAGCCGCAGGGCAGCAGCGTGGTGAGGAGGCCCAGCAGGAGGGCGCGTACCGTGGGCGGGTGCGATCCCAGCCGGGCACCGATCCACCCGGCCACCCGGGTGACCGTGACGAAATGCGCGGTGGGAATCCGGACCCCGCGGGCGCGGAGCAGGGTTACCCCGCCCCACACGATCATCAGCATGCCGGCGGCGATGGCGGCCAGCCGGGCGACCCCGGCAGCGGCTCCGACCCGGTCCACGCCGCTGCCGATCACGCCCGCGACCGCCCCCAGAGCCAGATAGGACACCAGGCGGCCGCCGTTGTAGGCAGCATGGCTGACCCACCGGGCGGTGCCGTCCTGGGCACTATAGAAGGCGACGAAGCCACCGCACATCCCCGCGCAGTGCGGGCTGCCCAGGAGGCTCGCCGCCAGCACCGGGCCGACGACCTCGATCACGGCGTGAACGGTTGGCCCGGCCAGCCGCGGACGGTGGAGGTGAACCGGTCGGAGCCCCGGGTGGCGGTCACCCGCAGTTCGTGCAGCCCGGGGTAGACCAGGGAGATGCGCGCCTCCGCCCGGCCCGGTCCCGCGGGGTCGAGCACCACGGTGACGGGGCGATTGGCGTGGGCGACCGGGATCACTTCGGCCGTGACCGGGGCGCCGTCCACCGGCCGCCCCTCCGGATCGCTCAGGTGCACCACCAGGTGCCCGTCCGTTCCCAGGGTGACGGTGATGGTCCAGCCGAGGGCGCGGCTTCGCTCTCCCTGGGCCACGGTGGAGTCCCAGGCCACGGCCTTGCGGTAGTAGTCCGGCTCGAACGCCAGGTGCTGGTCGTCGTTCGCGGCCCAGAGCAGCCAGATGTTGGCGAGGACCGTGATCCCCAGCACGGCGCCGAGCGCGAGGGGCCAGAGCCGGGCGGCCTTCACGGCCGCTCCTTCCCCTCGTCCCGTTCGCGATCGTGCTCGCCCTCGCGCGGCCCGACCAGGAGGTACTCGAAGTCCGACGAGTACTTCCCGCCGTCGGAGATCCGGAACGTCACCTCCTCCTGGCCGTTCTCGAACGTCCCCGCGGCCGCCACCACGAACACCCCCCCGTGCGCACCGACCCGGCGGCGACGGCGAGGGGATTCTCCGGGGCGATCAGCCGCAGCCCGTCCCCGCCGACCAGCTCGATCCGGTAGCGGCGCTCCTCGCCGCCCCGGTTGGTGACCTTGATCCGGATGTTGTTGACGACCTGGCCGTCGGCGTCGAAGGAGTACGGCGCCCCGATGCCGCGGAGCAGCGTGACGTCGGTGTCCTGCTTGGTCGCGAGCAGGTAGGCGAAGACGCCCAGCGTCGTGAGCAGGGCCGCCGGGTAGAGGATCACCCGGGGCCGGAGCAGCCGGGTGGGCCGCCCCTCGACTTCGCAGCGGTTGGAGTACTTGATCAGCCCGCGTGGCTTCCCGACCTTGTCCATGATCTCGTCGCAGGCGTCCATGCACTGGGTGCAGTGGATGCACTCCATCTGCAGTCCGTCCCGGATGTCGATGCCGGTGGGACAGGTGCGGACGCAGGCGCCGCAGTCGATGCAGTCGCCGGAGCCGTCGGTCCGCTCCCTCGCCTTGCCGCGGGGCTCGCCCCGCAACGGCTGGTAGGCGACGATCAGGGACTTCCGGTCCAGCAGGACCGACTGCAGCCGGCCGTAGGGGCAGGCCACGAGGCAGGTCTGCTCGCGGAACCAGGCGAAGTCGAGGAAGATCGCGGCCGTGGTCCCCGCCATGATGAAGAAGGCGGTCGGGTGCTCGAACGGCGACAGCTGGACCCACTGGACCAGGCGCTCGATCCCGACGAAGTAGGCCAGGAAGGTGTGCGCCAGGAACAGCGCCAGGACGGCGTACACCGCGTATTTGAGGACCCGCCGCGGCTTGAAGCCCGGTTGGCGGTCG
>DASWBQ010000265.1:0-1602 GCA_036390535.1 Gemmatimonadales bacterium
CCTGGGACAAGACCGAGCGTTATCGCGGCAACGGCGGCAACGGGGGGAATGGCGCATGATGTCCCTCCTCGGCGCCCTCGGGCTGCTGCTCGTCACCATCGCCTGGGCAAGCCTGTCCCTCATTCCGGCGTTCCGGGAGCTGCTCCGCCCCACCGACGTCGAACCGCTCGTCATGGTCGGCCGCGACAACGCCGACATCGGCCGGTTCGCGCGGCACTTCCGCGAGTGGATCAGCGCCACCATGACCGAGGCGGACGGCAAACTGCTGTCCGTCCCCGCGTCCGGCGATCTCGAGCCGCTCCGGTCGCTTCCGCCCTCGAGCCGCGACCAGGTCGTCGTCCTCGAGGGGCCGGCGGAGCTCGAAGGCGGGGAGAACTTCGCCCAGGAACTCTGGGTGAAGGCGGAGTTCGCCGGCGGGCGGGGCGCCACCTACCGCGCCATCCTCGGCGAGCGGTCGGTCAGCCTCGGTCCGCGCTCCCTGGTGCTCCGCTGGCTGCACAGCGTCGGGGTCCTCACCGTCGGCGACGGCAGCCACCTGTATGGCCGGACCTCATCGGAACGCGAGATTCACCTCGGCAGGTCGATCGGCTTCGACCGGCTGGGAGCCCCTGTCATCGTCGTCGGCTCCGGCGCCCCCGCTTCGATGCCGCCGATGCCGGAAGGCCTGACCAGGCTGGAGCTCGGGGACCCTCGCGACTCGCGACTCACGACACATGACTTCCTCCGGCGGGCCCGCCGCCTGGGCGATCACGTGCACATCGATGCCGACACCGAGGTCCCGGCCGGTTTCCTGATCGAGGGCAACCTGGTGGTTTCCGGTGACCTTCGGCTCGGACAGGGCACCCGGGTGACGGGGAGCGTCAAGACCCACGGCACGCTCGAACTCGCCCAGGGCGTCGTCATCGAAGGCAGCCTGGTGGCGCGAGGCGACCTGTCCGTGGGTTCCGGCGCCTGGGTGCGCGGCCCGATCATCTCCGAAGCCGCCCTCCACCTCGCCGGCGGCATGACGGTCGGCAGCCCCGCCACCCCGACCACCGTTTCCGGCCGGACCGTCACCCTCTCGGCTGGGGCGGTCGTCTGCGGCCATGTGGTCACGGAAGAGGGTGGGCAGACCGACCAATAGCGGACCCGTCATTTCGGGGATATAGTGTGTCGCACCGCGACAACGGGGTGTCGCGGGGGAGCCTCGGTCGGCCCGGGCCACCGATTCAACTTCAGCCGGTTTCCTCACTCGGGCTTCATGCCCGACCCGAACGTCCCACGGACTGGCGCGACAACCCGTTCTTCTTCAACTGCTTACACATTTCCGACCTGTCGAAGCCAGGCTCCAGGGATGTGGCCGGGAAGCAGGCATACCGATTGCGCTCCCGGGGGGTTGAGGTGAAACCATGAAAACGACTGCTTTGAGCCTGCTCGGGATGCTTCTGGGCGCCGTCCTGGCCACTTCGGCCGCGGAGGCCCAGACCAAGGTCTACCCCTACCCGGGGGATCCGTCCTGGTATCCGGTCGATCGGTTCTGGGAGGCGATCGACCCGCTCGACTACCGCGCCGAGATCACCGGCGAGCAGCCCTTCAACGGCAACGGCTCGTTGGCGCTCACCA
>DASWBQ010000266.1:0-2823 GCA_036390535.1 Gemmatimonadales bacterium
CGGCTGGGCGACCCCGACGCCGCCAAGCGGAAGCAGGCGGTCGAGAACCATCACAAGTGGGTGACGGCCGCCAAGACGCTCGGCTGCGCGTCCATTCGCGTCAACGCCGCCTCAGAGGGGCCGGCCGAGGAGCAGATGAAGCTGGCGGCCGACGGCCTGCGGAGCCTCTGCGAGTTCGCGGAGCCGCACGGGATCAACGTCATCGTCGAGAACCACGGCGGGCTCTCGTCGCACGGCGACTGGCTGGTCGGCGTGATGAAGCTGGTGAGCCACCCGCGCTGCGGGACGCTGCCCGACTTCGGCAACTTCTACGAGTACGACCGCTACAAGGGCGTCCAGGAGCTGATGGCGTACGCCAAGGGCGTCAGCGCCAAGTCGCACGACTTCGACGGGGAGGGCAATGAAACCACCAAGGACTTCCGCCGCCTGATGAAGATCGTCCTCGATGCCGGCTTCCGCGGCTGGATCGGGATCGAATACGAGGGGGGCCATCTTCCGGAGCGCGAGGGCATCCGCCGGACCCTCCACCTCCTCGAGCGCATCCGCACCGAAATGTCCAGCTGATCGAGGCTCCCATGACCGACCACACCACCCGTCGCGACTTCCTCCGCACCGTTTCCGCCGTGACCGCGGCGGGGGCCGTGCTTCCCGCCGAGGAGATCCTCGCGGACCCCCGTCCGGTCCCGGCCGCTGCGTCTCGCGTGCCGCTCCGCCCCGAGGATCCCGTCAAGCTCGGTGTCATCGGCACCGGTGGCATGGGAACCGGCCACATGGAGGCGCTCGTCAACGCCGCCAAGGCGGGCCGCGCCAACGTCCGGGTCGTCGCCCTCGCTGACGTCTGCCAGCCCCGGATGATGGACGCCCGGATGAAGGCCGAGGCGGTCCAGGGCCAGAGCACGGTGGAACTGTATGGGGATTATCGGGCCCTGCTGTCGCGCGAGGACCTTCATGGCGTGGTCATTGCCTCGCCCGAACACTGGCATGCCAGGATGGCCGAGGACGCCATCCTCTCGGGCAAGGACGTCTACGTCGAGAAGCCGATGACGCTCCGGCTCAAGGAGGCGCTCCGGCTGATGGACGTGGTCGATGCCAACCCGAAGGTCCGCTGCAACGTCGGCACCCAGTACGTCATGGTCCCAAGCTACACCGAGGCGAAGGGGCTGATCGCGAAGGGGGCCATCGGCAAGCCGGTCTGGAGCCAGACCAGCTACTGCCGCAACTCGAAGGAAGGGGAGTGGCTCTACTACGCCATCGACCCCCGCTGGCAGCCGGGCATCACCCTCGACTGGGACGCTTGGTGCGGCCCGCTCGGGAAGGCGCCGTACAGCGCCGAGATCTACGCCCGGTGGCGCCGCTACCGGAAGTACTCCACCGGCATCATCGGGGATCTCCTGGTTCACCAGATCACGCCGCTGATCATGGCGATGGACCTCGGCTGGCCAACCCGGGTGTCCGCCTCCGGCGGGCACTACGTCGACAAGGCGATGGAGAACCACGACCAGATCAACATCAACGTCGAATTCGAGAACGAGCACACCATGATCGTGGCGGGGAGCACCGCCAACGAGCTGGGCCTCGAGACGGTGATCCGCGGCCACAAGGGCAACCTCTACGTCGGCGGCCGGAACACCGTCCTCCGGCCCGAGCGACTGTTCGCCGACGAGGTCGAGGAACAGACCATCGCCGGCGCCGACATCGGTGACTCGCAGGACGCGCTGCGGCTCAAGTGGATCGACTGCATCCGCACCCGCGACCCGGTGCCGAGCCCGGTTGGCCTCTCCGCCAAGGTGATGGTGATCGTGGACCTGGCCACCCGGTCGCTCTGGGAGGGCGGCGCCTTCGGCTACGATCCCGCCAGCCGGAAGGTGAAGAAGCTCTGAGCCGGGAACCGCTCCGCCTCGCCGTCCAGGCGATGGGCACCCGCTTCGAGCTGGTGCTCCCTGGCGGTGAGCCGGCCCGGGCGGTGGGTGAGGCGGCACTCGAGGAGATCGAGACCTGCCATGCCCGGTTCAGCCGGTTCGACGAGGCGAGCCTGCTCAACCACATCCTCCGGGTCGGGCCTGAGCGGCCGGTGCCCCTCGACGCCGACAGCTACGCCCTGTTCGAGGATGCCGTCACCGTCTGGCGGGATTCCGACGGAGCCTTCGATCCCACGGCACCACTGGGCGGAATGGACGCATTGGTCCTGGATGCGCCTGCCCGCCTGGTCCGCCTTGCCCGCCCTGTCCCGCGCCTCGACCTCGGCGCCATCGCCAAGGGCCACGCCCTCGACCTGGCGGCGCTGGTCCTCCGCAGCCACGGCATCGCCAGCGCGTTTCTGCATGGAGGAACCAGCAGTGCGGTCGGCATTGGCGCACCATCAGGTGAGCCCGGGTGGCGGGTCGCCCTCGCCGGCGGCGGCGAGGTGCTCCTGAAAAGCCAGGCGATGTCGGTCTCGGCCGTGTGGGAGGGGAACCCCCATCCGACCCTCGACCCGCGCACCGGTCAACCGGTGCCCGGCCCCCGGAGAGCGGTCGTGGTCGGCCCCGGCGCCCGCCTGGCCGACGCCTGGTCGACGGCGGGCCTGGTGCTGGGCCGGCGGCCGGCAGCGATGCCGCCGGAGTGGGATCTGACGATCAGCGTTTCGTAAGGGCCGCCGTGATCCGCGCCACGGTCTCGGCCGGGTCGGCGACCTCGACGATGATCTTGTCGTAGGCAGCCCCTTCGCGGCACTGGATCACGATGGCGTGCTCGCGGTGCCGCACCGACCAGAAATCCGGCCGGAAGTCCGACTGGTAGTAGGTCCTCCCCGTTGGAGCGCAGGCCACCGCCCGGCTCCTATGG
>DASWBQ010000267.1:0-2179 GCA_036390535.1 Gemmatimonadales bacterium
TGGCCGAACTTGGCGTTGTCGCTGGCGATCCGGACGTGGCAGGCCATCGCCAGCTCGCACCCGCCGCCGAGGGCGAAGCCGTTCACCGCGGCGATGACCGGCTTGAGGCACTGCTCGAAATGGCGGAAGACCCGCGATCCCTTGGCCGAAAGCGTCCGGGCGGTGGCCATGTCGGCCTGCCCCAGCTCGGCGATGTCGGCCCCGGCCACGAAGGCCTTGGCACCGGCGCCGGTCAGGATGGCGCCCCGCACCTCGGCGTCCATGGCGATCCGCTCGGCCACCTGGCCCAGCTCCGTGATCACCGCGTCGTTCAGGGCGTTGAGCTTGTCGGGGCGATTGACCGTGACGATCGCAATGCCGTCGCGGAACTCGTAGAGCAGGGTGGCGTAGGTCATGGCGAGAGACAGGGATGAGTGAAAGTGACGAGTGAAAAGCGGAACACGGGGGGCCCCGCGCCTCAGCAGGCGAAAGTTACCCCGGTGTGATACCCTTTTCCTGTTCCCTTTTCCTGTTCCCTGTTCCTGTTCCCTGTTCCTGTTCCCTGTTTCCTGCCACCAGCCATGTCCATTCTCGCGCTCGACCAGGGCACCACCGGTTCCACGGCGCTCGTGATCCACGAGGACGGGACCATCCTGGGCCGCGGCTACCGGGAGATCCCTCAGCACTATCCCGAGCCGGGATGGGTGGAGCACGACCCGGAGGACCTCTTCCAGGCGACGCTCGCCGCCGCCCGCGACGCGATCGTCGCCTCCGGCGAGGTGCCCCAGGGGATCGGGATCACCAACCAACGGGAGACCGTCGTCGTCTGGGAGCGGAAGACGCTCCGCCCGGTCCATCGCGCCATCGTCTGGCAGGACCGGCGCACGGCCGAGCGGTGCCGGGAGCTAAGGGCGTCGGGCGTGGAGGCGTGGGTCCGCGAGCGCACCGGGCTGGTCCTCGATCCGTACTTCACCGCCACCAAGGTCGAGTGGCTGCTTCGCGATCCCGAGCTTCGCCGCCGGGCGGAAGGGGGAGAGTTGGCCCTCGGCACGGTGGACGCCTGGTTGGTCGCGCGCCTGACCGACGGCGGAGTCCACGTTACCGACCCCACCAATGCCTCCCGGACCCTCCTGTTCGACCTCGCGGCCGGGGCGTGGAACGAGTCGCTCTGCACCCTCTTCGGCGTTCCGACCCCGATGCTGCCCCGGGTGGCTGGTTCCGCGGAAGTGGTGGGCGAGAGCCGCGCGATGTACCTGGGACACGCGTTTCCCATCGCCGGCATTGCGGGCGACCAGCAGGCTGCGCTCTTCGGCCAGGGATGCGTCCGGCCGGGAGAGGCCAAGAACACCTACGGCACCGGGGCGTTTCTGCTGGTGCACACGGGTGACCGGCTGCCGAAGCCGGGTCCCGGCTTGCTGGCGACCGCGGCGTGCGGGCCGGCTGGCGGGCCGGCCTACGCGCTCGAGGGGAGCGTCTTCATCGCCGGGGCGGCGATTCAATGGCTCCGCGACGGGCTCGGGTTGCTGGGCCGAGCCGATGAGTCCGAGGCGCTGGCCCGGAGCGTCTCCGATACCGGTGGGGTCCACTTCGTTCCGGCGTTCGTGGGACTGGGCTCGCCCCACTGGGAGCCGGAGGCGCGGGGCACGATCACCGGGATCACCCGCGGCACGTCCCGGGCACATCTGGTGCGCGCGGCGCTCGAGGCGATGGCCTTCGGCACCCACGACCTGCTCGCAGCGATGGTCGGGGGCAGCGGACTGCGGGTGCCAGCCCTTCGCGTCGACGGGGGGGCGTCAGCCAACGACTGGCTGATGCAATTCCAAGCCGACGTCCTCGGCGTTCCGGTGGAGCGCCCGGATGTGGTGGAGACCACGGCCATCGGTGCAGGGCGCCTGGCCGGCATTGCCTTGGGACTCTGGAAACCGGAGGCATTCTCCGCTCTCAGCCGCATGCGGCGGTTCGAGCCGGTGGTGGATGCCGCCCGCGACGAGCACCTCCGAGGCTGGCGACGAGCTGTCTCTGCGGCCCTGACCTGGGCTAGGGCGACCGGCTGAACTGACTCATTTCGTTGCGCCTGCCATGATCTGATACAGCCGGCGCAGATTTCTCCGCGCCGGGGATCTGGCGTTTTCCACCGCTCCCCCCGTACCCCTGCGGGAGCATAACTCCGAGGGAATCCGGCCAGTCCAAGCAACAAACT
>DASWBQ010000268.1:0-3555 GCA_036390535.1 Gemmatimonadales bacterium
GAACGACCGGGCCACGCCGCGCCGGGTCTCGTCGACGTAGCAGTTGACGATCAGGGCGCGCTTTCTGCCAAGGCCGGTCATGGCCGCTCCGCGTTGCGGTGAAGGAACCAGTTGACCAGCAACTGGATCCCGGGGGTCCGGAGCGAGAGGTCGTAGCGGGCGGCGGCCAGGGTGCGGCCGTCTGGCGAGACGTCGAAATCGTTGGCGCCGGGCGCATCGTCGAGCCGGGCCACGCCTTCGGGCGCGCCGAAGCGGGGCTCGGCGCCCGGAGCGACAGCGACGGCGTAGATCGAATCCCGGTTCCGGAAGTAGAGTTCCCGGTCGGATGGCCCCCACTTCGGCCGCCGTCCGCCTGCCGAGGTCACCACCCACCTGGGGCTGCCAGCGCGAAGTTCGCGAAGGTAGACCTGCCAGGTCCCGGTCTCATGAGCACTGTAGGCGAGCCGCGTGCCGGAGGGGCTGAGGGCCAGGTCGGTAATCCAGGCGCTCGATTCCAGCAGCGGCTTCGCGGCGGCGGTGTCGCCGATTTTCTTGATCCAAACGTCGGGCCCGAGCGCCCCGGCCAGCAGGACGACCACCGAGCGACCGTCCGGCGTGACCAGGCCCTCTTCGACGTCCCGCGAGCTCTCGAACACCAGCTCGGGCGCACCCGATCCGTCGGCCGGGATACGCATCAGGGCGTCGGTGGCCGGGGTCTGTCGGTCGGCGACGTAGTACAGGTATCGGCCGTCCGGGCTCCACTCCGGCCGACGGCTGAGGCCGCCCGTGGTGAGCCGAGCGGGGGTGCCGCTCGAGAGGTCGTAGATCCAAACGTCCTCGGCGAAGCCGGTTGCGGCGGAGATGGTCACCGCCAGGCGGCGTCCGTCCCGAGAGAATCTGGGCCGGTTGTAGGGCGCGAGCGGAGCCGGGAGCACCCGGGTCGGACCGCGCAGGTTCATCAGGACCAGCTCGCGTGACATGGCGACGCCCTGCAGCCAGGCCACCGTGCCTGTCCGGGAGACACCCATCTTGGCGACCCGCGCGACCCCGGTGCGGACCCCCTCGGTGATCCGGCGCGGCGGCTCCACCAGCCGGAGCCGGCGCGGGTCGAACCGGGCCGTCAGGAGCACCCCGTCGGGGCTGACCCAGACGATGTGATCACCGGCGACCCATTTCGGGCTGAACCCGTCCTGGCCCAGTTCGGTGACGTCTCCCGCCGGTCCCACCGCAGCCAGGCGCCCGCCGGCGGAATCCACCGCCGTGACGAGGAGGACACCGTGGCGGGGAACGAGGTCGGGCCAGCGGTAGGAGATGCCGCGGGCCGAATCCGGCGCGAGGATGCGCTCCGGCTGGCCACCCACGGCCGGAACCCGCCAGAGGCCGCCCTGCCGCGCGAAGATGATCCGGTCGTCTGCTCCCCAGACGGCGCCAGCAGGGTAGGGCGTCTCGATGATGGTGCTGGCCGACCCACCTGCGAGCGCGACGCGACGGAGCCGGCCGTCCTGATAGTATCCGAGGTGCTGGCCATCAGGCGAGAAGAAGGGCACCAGCGCCCCGACGGTACCCGGTACCACGGTGGGCTCGAGCTGGTCGAGGTTCCGGAGATAGAGGCTCGTTCGGCCGAGGGAATCGTCCGCCGTGAAGGCGATCCGTGCCCCGTCCGGCGAGACCGCCAGAGCCCACCCGACGGCGTCCGAAGCATCCACGGTCCCGAACCGGAGGTTGAACCGCTCGATGGGTGGTGGCGGTGGCGGAGGCGCGGCCCGTCGACGCAGCAGCACCCCGCCCAGGGTCACGGCGGTGAGCAAGGCCGCACCGGCCAGCATTTGCCAGCCGCGCACCCGTCGGGCAGGGGCGGTCGAGGCCATGGCGCCGGTCATGGAGGTGGTGAGCGCCGGGTGGGCGAGGGCGTCGCCGAATTCCTTCGCGGTCCCCCAGCGATCGGCGGGGAGCTTCTCGAGGGCGGTGAGTACCGCTGCCTCGACGTGCACCGGCACTGACTCGCGCACTGCCCGCAAGGGGGCCGGCTTCTCCTTCATGACGCGGGCGAGGATTGCCTGCGCGGTGCTGCCGGTGAAGGGCGGGTCGCCGGTCAGCATCTCATAGGTCATCGCGCCCAGCGCATAGACGTCCGAGCGCGCCGTGATCTCCCGCTCGCCCAGCGCCTGCTCGGGACTCATATAGTGCGGGGTGCCCAGGCTCATCCCGGTCTGGGTCATCCGCCCACCGCCCGCAGCGGTCAGCGCCAGGGCGATGCCGAAGTCGGCCACCAGCACGCGGCCGTCGTGGAGCAGCACGTTCTCCGGCTTGACGTCGCGGTGGACGACGCCCTCGCGGTGGGCATAGTCGAGGGCGCCCGCCACCTCGCTGGCGATCCGGACCGCCTCCCCGACCGGGAGTTGTTTCTCGCGGGTGAGCCGGTCGCGGAGTGACTCGCCCCGGACGAACGGCATCACGTAGAAGAGCAGACCGTCCGCGGACCCGGAATCGATCAGGCCGAGGATGTGCGGGTGCTGAAGCCGCGCGGTGGTCCGAATTTCCTGGAGGAACCGCTCGGCGCCGATGACGGCGGCGAGTTCAGGATGCAGGACCTTGAGGGCCACGTCCCGGTCGTGTTTGAGGTCGTGCGCGACGTAGACGGTCGCCATGCCGCCGGCCCCGACCTGGCGGTCGAGACGGTAGCGGTCGGCCAGGGCAGGTCCCAGCCGGTCAAGAACCGGGTCGGTCAACGCCGACCCATGCGTACGGGCATTCCTAACAGTACCGGCAGGGGGGCCGGGGGGCTAGACGGAAGGGCGGATGGTCAGCGGCCCGCCCCGAAGGGCTTGATGCGCGGGACGGCGTTCAACCCGAAGGCGATCACCGCGGCCAGCTCCGCCAGACGGCCCGCCACCGGCCACGCCCCCGCCGGCCCCGCGGCGGCGGCGATGACACCCGCGTTCAACAGCACCCAGGCCACCGCCATCGGCGCGTCGGGTCCGCGCTCCGGTCCGGCGGCGTGCTTCGGCAGCATCCAGTAGGCGGTGCCCATGGTGAACTGGGTCATCCACCCGAAGAGCATCACGTCCATGTGAAGGGCGAGCGCCTGCGCCCAGGGCACCGGCCAGCCGAGGCCGCGAGAAACGAGCATCAGGGCGCCGGCGCCGGAGCCGATCAGCAGCCAGGCGAAGGCGGCACGCTGGAACCGCACGCTCCAGGGCGGCACGTCAGCGCTCCTTCACCCGGGGCCAGATGTGGGTCACCCACGCCAGCGCCCCGAGGAACTGCAGCAGGCCGGCGAGGGCCAGCGCCGGCCCGCCCGAGGCCTGCCACTGCAGCGGCTCGGTGACGACGCGGAGCAGCAGGCCCGCGTTCAGCGCGGCGAATGCCACCCAGCCGAGCCAGGTCTCGCCCCGGGGCCGCTCCCGGGTGGCCCGCGGGAACATCCAGTGCGCCACGCCGAAGATCATCTGGGTGAGCCAGCCGACCGTGATGCAGTGGAACGCCGTCGGCCGCCAGAGCGGGGAGAGGTCGGCCGGGCGGGCCGCCAGGGCGAGCATCAGCGCCAGCCCGGTGAGGAGCCAGAGGAGGGCGGCG
>DASWBQ010000269.1:0-9683 GCA_036390535.1 Gemmatimonadales bacterium
CAGGAAGACTGCGGTCACGTCGTAGGGCCGGCCCATGGAGAGGCGCAGCGTGGTCCCGGTCGCGACCGTGTCCCCCTGCCACCCGGCCAGCAGCGTGCCGGGCGCGGCCTGGGCGGTCAGGGTCACGCCAGCGCCTTCCTCCACCAGCACCCCGGTCCCGGTGACGTCGCCCGTCACGCTGGCCACGACCTGCCCGCCGCCCTGTACCGACACCTTGACCCGATGCTGGGCAGCGAAGGAAGCACCGACGGTGTCCGGCTTGGCACCGCTGATCACCGTCTGGGTCCGGGACCCGCCGTTGGACCAGGACAGGAACCGGTATCTGCTCCGGCCGTCGGAGGGGGACTGGACCGAATCCGCCGACACCACCACCTGGTCCCCCTGGGGAATGACTTCCTCATAGCGGGCCGTGATCGTGCCGTTGGCGGTGATCACCGCGCCGCTTCGAGTGGACCGGTACACCGACGGCTCGCGACGGGTGAACCGGAACCGCATCACCCCTCCCGCCAGCTGCTCGATCCGATCGATGGCGAAGCCGGCGAACTCGCCGAAGTTGGTGCGGGCGGACGGGTTGGTAGAGACGCCGAAGCGGGCGTTGCCGCTGCTCCCGGGGTAGGAGTCGCCGGCATCCCCCCGGTTCCTCCCCGTCCCCGAGATCCGGAGCTGGTTGAGTCCGTCGGCCTGCATCAGCGCCACACCCTGTATCGGTCCGGTATTGATCCGGTTGTTGGGGCGGCCGCTCGCGATCCGGGCAAGGTCGATCTGCCAGATGAGAAGCCCCGGAGACTTCCGGCGGGCACCGAAGGCCGCATTCATCTGGGCGGTGTCGCTCTGTACCGCCTGCCGGTTCTCGATCAGGAAATGATGGGTCGCGGACGGGGTCCGGGCGAGCCAGACGGTGTCGGCCAGCTGGCGCGGTCCCGTCTCGACCTCCTGGCTCTGGGTCAGCTCCCGGACGCTGACCCACCCCAGCTCCACCAGGGACCAGGCGTCGTAGCTGGCGGGGCTGTAGGAGCGGGCGAAGTTGCCGCTGCCCATCAGGCCCCACTCGCCGATCCCCTCCGTCCGCGACGAGGCATCGGTGTCGTAGAGGTCAGGCAGCCCGAAGGCATGGCCGGTTTCGTGCGCCACTGTTCCGATCGGCATGATGCTGGTGCCGTCGCAGCCCGAGTTCCCGCCAAGCTGGCTCTGGATGGTGTAGTCGCTGACCCGGATGAACTGGTTCGGAATCGGCTGCCCGCCGGCATCGCGCCGCGGGGTCCGGGTCACGTAGGGGGACCCGTTGTTCCAGCCACCGATGATCCATCGATGCGCCCAGATGCCCGGGGTGCTGCAGGAGCCGTCAACGGTGGGATGCAGGAAGGTGACGAAGTCGACCACCCCGTCGTCGTCGCCCGAGTTGGGGAGGCCGTCCGGCCCGTCGTTGTCAAACCGGGACCATGCCGTGTCCCCGCCCGGCCGGTTGCTGATCGAATCGAGGGTGGCGAGCAGCATCGCCCCGAACCGCCGGCCCCCGTTCGGACAGGTGTTGGTGACCCCGATGCCGTTGCATCCGTCCTGGTAGTAGGTGTCGGTCGAGTCCATCCGGACGGGATCGAAGACCCGGCCCGACATGCTGATCAGCCCGTTCGACAGCTCCTCGTAGTAGGACTTCAGGCTGTAGGCGCGATTGATCGCTCCCGGCGTCGGGGAGAACAGTACGTTCTGGAAGTCGGCGACCGGATAGGCCACCGAGATGTTCGAATACGCCACCGGAATCACCGGCACGAAGAAGCCGCCGGTCACGACCGCCGGGTCGGCCGCCTGTACCCCCGCGACCCGAAGGGAGGGCCCCAGTCTGGGCCGGTTCAGGGCGGCGACGTTTCCCGACTGGAGCTGCTGCCGACGCCAGGCCCGCACCGCGTCCGTCCGTTTCCGCCAGGCTCCGTCCGCACGGAAGTCGAGTCCCCGGACCTCGGGGCGGCCGATTTCGCCCCGGGGCAACTGTTGCGCCGCGGCCGGTGGAGCCAGCAACGCCAGCAAGGTGACCCACTGTACTGCCCGACAGTCCATTCCCGCTCCTGCGCCAGGGATCCGACCGGGGACGACGCCCCCGACTCAGCCAACACACCGGAACCCTTAAATATCGCTACCCCGCCAACCCCGGCCAATCCGGCCCGTTATGCTTGTTCACCGCTTGGCGGACCGTTAAGTTAAGTGCTTGTGCGACATTGAGGTTCGCACCGTCCCCCTAGCCCCGGGAGCTACCGTGGCCCACACCACTGCGTCGACCATCCCGCTGTTCGACAAGTGCCTTGCCTTCACCCAGGCCGACGACGTCAAGGCGCAGGGACTCTATCCCTACTTCAAGCCGATCTCGGAGTCGGAAGACACGGTGGTGGTGATCGAGGGCATGAAACGGATCATGCTCGGGTCGAACAATTACCTGGGCCTGACGCACCATCCCAAGGTCCTCGAGGCGGCCACCCGCGCCCTGCACCGCTACGGGTCCGGCTGCACCGGCAGCCGGTTCCTCAACGGCTCGCTCGACCTGCACGTCCAGCTCGAGCGCGCCCTCGCCGAGTTCCTGGGCAAGGAAGACTGCATCGTCTTTTCGACCGGCTACGGCGCCAACCTGGGCCTGATCTCGGGGATCGTGGGCCGGGGTGATGTCGTCTTCCTGGACAAGCTCGATCACGCCTGCATTGTGGATGGCGCCAAGCTGAGCTACGGAACCACCGAGCGGTTCAACCACCAGGACCTCGCCCAGCTGGAGCGGAAGCTCGAGAAACACGCCGGCACCCCGGGCAAGCTGGTCATGGTGGACGGCGTGTACTCGATGGAGGGCGACATCGCCGACCTGCCTGGCCTCGCGGCACTCTGCCACCGGCACGGCGCGGCCCTCGCCGTGGACGACGCCCACTCGCTCGGCGTGCTCGGCCCCAGGGGCGACGGCACCGCGGCGCACTTCGGCTTGACGGCCGAGGTCGACGTCATCGCCGGGACCTTCTCGAAGTCGCTGGCATCGGTGGGCGGGTTCCTGGCCGGTTCGGAACGGGTGATCAACTACCTCCGCCACCACAGCCGCCCGTTCATCTTCACTGCGGCCCTGCCCCCGGCCAACACCGCCGGCGTCCTGGCCGCCCTGGAAGTGATGCAGCAGGAGCCGGAGCGGCGGGATCGCCTCTGGCACAACGCCCGCCGGCTGCAGGAGGGGCTCCGCGGCCTGGGCTTCGACATCGGCCCGACCGCCACGCCGATCGTCCCGGTGCTGATCGGTCCGCTGGAGCGGACCATGGTGATGTGGCGGAAGCTGTTCGACCTCGGCGTTTTCACCAACCCGGTCGTACCGCCGGCAGTGCCGCCGTCCCAGTGCCGGCTCCGCACCAGCGTCATGGCGACCCACACCGACGAGCAGATCGACTTCTGCCTCGACGCCTTCGCCAAGCTGGGGAAGGAGCTGGGGGCCATCTGACGGGGGTCTCGATCCGGCCGGTGCGCACCGCAGCCGAGCTGCGCCGGTTCGTCGCCCTGCCCTATCGGCTCCATGCGCGGGACCCCCTGTGGGTCCCGCCGTTGCGTCGTGACGTGCGGCTCCTCCTCGACCGGACGCAGAACCCCTTCTTCGATCACGCCGAGGCGGAGTACTTCCTCGCCGAGCGCGGCGGCAGGGTGGTCGGGCGGGTGGCCGCGATCTCCAACCGGCTTCACAACGAATTCCACGGCGAGAACATCGGTTTCTTCGGCTTCTTCGAGTCAGTCGACGACTCCGCGGTCAGCCGAGCACTCCTCGATGCCGCGGCCGCGTGGGTCCGGTCGCGGGGGCACGACACCATCCGCGGCCCGGCCTCCTTCTCCACCAACGATGAGTGCGGCCTGCTGGTGTGGGGATTCGAGACCCCGCCGACGCTGATGATGCCCCACAACCCGACCTGGTATCCGGCGCTGGTCGAGCAGGCGGGGTTCGCCAAGGCGAAGGACCTCCTGGTGTACGAGGGTGGCGACGAGCGCGGCTCCACCGCCCCTGAGCGGGTCCAGCGAGCCACCGAGCTGCTGCTCCGGCGCCTGGGCATCACGATCCGGCCGCTCGAGATGCGTCACTTCGACCGGGAACTGGCGCACATCAAGCGGCTCTACAACGCCTGCTGGGAGCGGAACTGGGGGTTCGTGCCGATGACCGACCGCGAGATCGACCATCTGGCCGCCCAGTTCAAGCCGGTGGTGATCCCGGACTGCGTGCCCGTCGTCGAGAAGGACGGCGTGCCGATCGGGTTCGGCCTGGCCCTCCCGGACCTGAACGTGGTGTTCCGCACCAACCGCAACGGGTGGCTGCTGCCGGTGCTGCCGCGGCTGCTGTGGGCGCTCAAGCGCGAGACCATCCGGCGGGCCCGGGTGCTGCTGCTTGGGGTGATCCCGGAGTGGCGAGGCAAAGGGATCGACGCCGTTCTCTACCACTGGATCTGGGCCAAGGCGGGGGAACACGGCATGCCGTGGGGTGAGGGGAGCTGGGTGCTCGAGGACAACCCGGCGATGAACACCGGCCTGGTGAAGCTGGGGATGCGGCACTACAAGACGCTCCGGATGTACGATCGCCGCGCATGAAGGCCCTGGTGACGGGGGGAACCGGCTTCGTCGGTTCCCACCTTCTGGAGAACCTGCTCCGACGTGGCGATACCGTCCGGGCCCTGGTCCGATCCCCTGCCAGGGCCGCCGCACTGGGCCTCGACGGCGTCGAGTGGATCCAGGGCGACCTCGACGACCCTGAGGCGCTGGTCCGGGCCACCGAGGGCGTGGATGTCATCTATCACGTTGCCGGCCTGGTCATGGCGCGGGACGAGGCCGAATTCCACGCCGTCAACGCGGCGGGGACCCAGCGCCTGCTCGAGGCGGCAGGGCCCTCCGGTTCCCGGTTCGTCCTGGTGTCGTCTCTCGCGGCAGGTGGACCAACCGTCCCCGGCCGGCCGCTGCTCGGCCACGAACCGCCCCACCCGGTGACCGCCTACGGCCGGAGCAAGCTGGCCGCCGAAGCCGCGGTCCGGGCGGCGCCGCTTCCCTGGACCATCGTCAGGCCTCCGGCGGTCTACGGCCCCCGGGACCGGGAGATGTTCCGGGTCTTCCGCTCCGCGCAGCTCGGATTGGCCCCGGTCTTCGGAGCAGGCGATCAGGAACTGTCCCTGGTGTTCGGCCCCGACCTGGCAGAGGCGCTCGCCGCCGCCGGCCGGTCCCGCGAGACGCTCGGCGGGACCTTCTACGCCGCCCACCCGGAGGTCACCACCACCGAGCGGCTGGTGCGCCAGGTGGCGGCCGGCTTCGGCCGGGAGGTCCGGGTGGTCAGGATTCCCTTCGGGGTGGGGCGGGCCATGCTGCACCTCACCGGCATGGCGGCGCGCCTGGCGAACCGGGCTACGATCCTGACCGCGGACAAGGGCAACGAGCTCTTCCAGCCGGCCTGGACCTGCGACCCGGCGCCCCTCACCGAGGCCACCGGCTGGCGGGCCGCCCATGGCCTCGATGCCGGCATCGCCCGCAGCATCGACTGGTACCGGGAGGCAGGGTGGCTGTAAGCGCTGCCGTCGAGAGGCTGACACCAGCCAGCATCCCCCTGGGCCGTGTGGATCGGCTCGTTCTTGGCTACCTGGCCATCGTGAGCGTAATCGCGGCGGTACGCCTGGACTATCGGCCCTGGGCGGGCTGGGTCATCGGGGCCAACCTGCTGTTCGCCATTCTGGTCCTCCTGCTGCACCGCCCGGGCCTCGGCCGCTTCGGGCGGATCCTGCGGGAGATCTACCCCGTCCTGCTCCTCCCGACGCTGTACGGCGCGCTGGACCTCCTGAACGGGCCGGGGATGCGCACCTGGGATGCCGCCATCCAGGGGTGGGAGGCGGCGGTCTTCGGCGGGCAGGTCAGCCGGACCTGGTGGCAGACCTCGCCGAGCCGGTTCTGGTCAGTGGTCCTGCACGCCGTCTATTTCTCCTACTACTTCATCGTGCCGTTCCCGATCGCGCTCTTTCTCTGGCGCGGAGAGATCACCCGGGCCCGGACGGCGGCGGCGATCGTGGTGGCAACCTTCCTGGCGCACTACGTCTGCTTCCTCCTGTTCCCGGTGGCCGGCCCTTACTACGAGTTCCCGCGGCCGACCGGCGAGTTCGTCGACAACTGGGCGGCGAGGCTGGTCTATGCCATCCTCGCAGGCGGCAGTTCCTACGGCGCCGCCTTTCCCTCCTCGCACGTGGCGGCGACCTTCGCCGCCACGATCGCGACCTGGCGGGGTGACCGGCGCCTCGGCGCCCTGCTGCTGGTGCCCACGCTCCTGATGGCGGTCGGGGTCGTCTACTGCCAGATGCACTACGCGATCGACGCGCTGGCCGGCCTGCTGGTGGCGATCCCGATCGCCTGGGTCATGGGCCGGGGAGACATGACAAAGGCCCCGCCGGAGCGGGGCCTTCGCTGATGAGCGTACGGCAGCGTACCGCAGCGCTTACTGCGCGACGGTGACCTTCCCGACCATCTTGTTCGCGAGGTGCGGCAGGCAGTAGAACTTGTACTCGCCCGCCGGAGTGTTCGCGAAGGTGATGCTGTAGCTCGCGTTCGCCTCGACGAGCAGCGGACCGGCGAGCGGGCCCATCACGTCGGGCATGCCGAGGCCGAGGGCATCGGCGGATCCGGCGGGGATGCTGTCCGCCCAGAACTGTACGTTGTGCGGGCCACCCGACACGTTGTGGAACACAACCATGTCGCCGGCCTTGATGGTCAACTCGCTGGGAACGTACTTGTAGGCGGTCCCCTCGAGCACCATGTTCACGTCATGCGTCGCACCAGCCGCCGTGGGCGCCGCCGCCGGAGCCTCGGCCGCCGGAGCCTCCGCCGCCTTCTCGCCGCCGCCGCAGGCCGCCGCCAGCAAACCAAACCCCGCCACCATCGCAAACTTCCGCATCGTTTCCTGCCTCCCCCACTGGGTCGTATGATGAAACTGTCCGGGCTGGATATCTCGAACGCCCCCCGTCAGGCGTTTGTGAACAAGTTCACAAATATAGCGACCTCCGCTCCGATTCTCCAGAGGCCTCCTATTCCCACTATCTTCCCGCCCCGATGACCCCGGCTCCTCCCCCGCCTCCCTGCCGCCGACTCGGCACCCAATGCCGCCGCCTGCGGGTGACCCTGCGGGTATCCGCCGACCTCGCCGCGCTTCGTGACGGCGATCATGAAGCCACCTGGCTGCTGGGACACACCGAGCGGATTTCGTTCGGGCCGCTGTGGCGCCACCGGGAGGACCTGTTCTGCCGGGCGACCCTGCACGTGCCCTGCAAGCACCTGGAGGAAAGCGGGGGCAGGGCCCACTGCCGCGCACACGGGTTCCGTGGCGCCCTGCCCTCGGGGGAGCCGCCCCGTCAACGAAGGCAGCTGGGAGGCCAGCGGTTCCGGGTGGTGGAGCGGGGACGTCTGGTCGAGCGGGACCTGCCGATGCCGGCGCCGCGCCGCCGCACCCTCACGGTGCTGAGCCACAATCCCTGCGCCGAAGCCCCCTGCGAGACCTCTGATCACACCCGGGGAGCGGCCTGCTGCCGCGACCTGCAGGTGGAGATCATGTGCGACCGCAGCTGGACCAGGCAGGACCTGCTGGTCCGGTCGCGGCAGGCTCCCTACCTCTGCAAGGTGGTCCGGGAGAGGGACGAGGCACTGGACGCCGAGATGATCTCGGCGTGTGGATACCTGGGCGCAGACGGCATCGCGTGCACCCTGCACGGCCGCCGCCGACCGGACGGACGGAAGGCCAAACCGGATCTCTGCCACCGCTGGCCCAAGCCGTCCAAGGATGAAACCCTCCACCGGGGCTGCGTCTTCGCCACCTGAGCCTGTGCAAGGGAGGGGCGGTCCGGCCGTCCTGTTATTGTTCACCTGTCCCCCGTCCGTTCGCGGAGCCTGAATGGCCGACGACCTGGAACACCTGTACCAGACGATGTATCCGGCAGTGGTCCGGTTCCTGTACCGCAAGGTCTGGGACCAGGATCGCGCCGAGGACCTGGCCCAGGAAGTGTTCATCCGGGCCATGGCGCACAACCCCGAGAAGCCGCGGGCCTGGATCTTCGCGGTGGCCGCAAACCTGGCGCGAGACGAGGCCCGGGCGGCGATCCGGCGGAAGCGGCATCTCACCCTCCTGACCAACGACCCGGGCACTCTGACCCGGCCGAGCGTGTCGGCGGACGAGCGGGTCGAGCATGACGAACAGATGGCCCAGGTCCAGGAGGCGCTCGATGCCCTGAGCCCGCGGGACCGGGAAGTGCTGCTGCTCTGGGACGCCGGGCTCAGCTACCAGGAGATCGCGGCCCAGACCGGGCTGGCGGTCGGCGCCATCGGGACGACCCTGGCGCGGGCGCGCCGGCGCCTGGTCGAGGCGTACGACAGCAGGGATACCACCGAGGACAGCCGTGCGGCACGTTCCTGACGAAGAGCTTCACGCCTACCTGGACCAGGCGCTGAGCCGGTCCCAGTGCATCGAGATCGAGACCCATCTTGCCGCCTGTGGCGCGTGCCGGCACCAGCGGGACGCCGTCGCCGCCCTCCGGGACCGGACGACGGCGGTCCTGGCCCAGGGCGCGCTGCAGCGCCGGCCCCGGTCGGCGCCGTATTCCACCCTCGTCGAGCAGGCAGGCCGACGCCGGCAGGCGGGCTGGCGCCGGTACGGTGTCTGGGCGGCCAGCATCGCGGGTGCGGTACTTGCCGGATGGGGCATGCGGGCGGTCCTCGACCCTCATGTTGGCGACCGGGAGCCCCAGCTGGTGGTGGCCGAGCAGCCTGCCGCCGCCTCTTCGATCGTAGCCGCCGAGCCGGAGGCGCCGCCGCCCGAGCCGGCGATCGTGCCGAACCCGGCCGGCCGATTCGTCGATCCCTCGCTTCGTCTGGTCGGGGGCGGCCGCCCGCCCAGGGGACCGGCGCCTGACGCGGAGCCGGCGGCAGCGGAGCCGGAGGTGGCGGACGGCTGGTCACCGGTCTCGCTCCCCCAGGCCGCGGAAGCCACCGGCAACCTGGTCGCGACGCTCCCGGACCTCCCCGTCGAGGCGATCCGGCTCCGGCCGGTGGGAGAGCTCGAGCGCCCGCTGGTGGAGGTCACCCAGCGCCGCCCGGACGGTGAGTTGTTGATCACCATCGAAGGACCGGTGGCCGAGGTGGTGAGCGTCGTTTCCGACCACCGCCTTCGGGGGTTGAACTCCTCGACCCCCTCCCGTTCCCTGCCCGACTACCTCGACGAGGACGGCGCCCCCCGGCGCACCAGCCGGGTCGTGACCGTGATCGGGAAACTCCCCGCCGATTCCCTCAATGCCCTGGCCCAGGCGGTGGTGGTGAGATGAGTGCCGGGTCGTAAGTCGTACGTCGTACGTCGGAAGTCGAGAGAACCGAAGGGTCGGCAGCCGCAGAGGCTCCGACCCTTCCTGTTTCTCACGATGTGCGACTTTCGACGTACGACTTTCGACGTACGACTTACGACTTATGCACGTCCCGATCGATGTCCGCCTCGCTGACGTAGTCCGCGGGGGTCTCGTCGTGCTCGAAGATCGGCACGTCGACGTGGTGTGCCTCGCGCGCCAGGGTGATCTCCGCCAGGCGGGGTGAGACCATCGGGAAGGTCCGGGCGAAGAGGCCGTAGGTCAGGAGGAACAGCCCCAGGAACCCGAGGGTCGGGGCCAGTTCCGGCACCCCGAACCGGG
>DASWBQ010000270.1:0-7149 GCA_036390535.1 Gemmatimonadales bacterium
GGGGGGAAGATCGAGGCCGTGGGCCGGAACATCGCCCCCGGCGACGACGCGGAGGTGGTCGACGTCGCCGGCAAGGTGATCGCCCCCGGCCTGATCGACCTCCATGTCCACCTCCGCGAGCCGGGGCAGGAGGATCTGGAGACGGTGGCGACCGGCGCCATGGCGGCCGCGGCTGGCGGGTTCACCGCCGTCTGCGCCATGCCCAACACCGATCCGGTTACCGACAACCAGGCCGCCGTCGGCTTCATCGTCCGGCAGGCGATGCGCGCCGCGAAGGCCCGGGTCTACCCGATCGGCGCCATCACCATGGGCCAGAAGGGCCAGCAGCTGGCCGAATTCGGCGAGATGGTGGGGGCGGGCGCCGTGGCCGTCAGCGACGACGGCAAGCCCGTCGTCTCGAGCCACATGATGCGCACCGCCCTCGAGTACGCCCAGACCTTCGGGATTCCCGTCGCCGACCACTGCGAGGATCCGACCCTCTCCCTCGGCGGTTCGATGCACGAGGGCCTGGTGTCGACCCGGCTGGGCCTCAAGGGGATCCCCGCGGCCGCCGAAGAGATCATGGTGGCGCGGGACATCATCCTGGCCGAGCTCACCGGGGGCCACGTCCACCTCTGCCACATGTCGACCCGGGGCTCGGTGGAGCTCATCCGCCGGGCCAAGGACCGGGGCCTCCCGGTTACCGCCGAGGCGACCCCGCATCACTTCAGCCTCACCCACGACCGGGTCGAGGGCTACGACACCAACGCCAAAATGAACCCGCCGCTCCGCGAGGAGGCCGACCGGGAGGCGATCCGGCAGGCCCTCAAGGACGGCACCATCGACGTCGTGGCCAGTGACCACGCCCCGCACCACTACGACGCCAAGGAGCGGGAGTTCGACGACGCTCCGAACGGGATCATCGGGCTGGAGACGGCCCTCTCGATCGGGCTTCGCGAACTGGTCCGGCCCGGCCTGCTGGGCCTGGCGGAACTGGTCGACCGGATGAGCACCCGTGCCGCCCGGATCTTCCACCTGCCCGGTGGCACCCTCGCCACGGGGGCACCGGCCGACCTGGTCGTGTTCGACCCGGAGGCCACCTGGGTGGTGGACAAGACCCGGCTCCAGTCGCGGAGCCGGAACACCCCCTACGCCGGCGAGACGCTCCCGGGGGTAGTTCACCTCACGCTCGTCGAGGGTGCGGTCGTCTACCGGCGGTAGGGTGTGGCGCCGGCGCTGCTGTACAAGTCATAGACTGTCGCGGGCGGCAACACGTTTCGCGGCGGTGCCCTCGCATTAGATTGCATGGAGAGGTCGCGCTTCAGGGAAGCGGCCGACTCGGGACACCTGTCCCGGGCCGGCGGTCCCGCGCGCCGCCAGGAGCCTGCCGATGAGCGATCAGACGATGGGGCACGGGGCTGACGAGATTGCCGCGCTGCTGGCGGATCGCCAGCAGATTCAGGGGTGGCTGGACCGGCTGGGCCGTTCCTCGGGGTCCGCCCCGGAGGGCGTGCGCCGGCGGGTGCGCGCCGACTATGAGGCGCGCCTCACTGAGGTGGTTACCCGGTTGGGCAGCTTCTCCGCTGCCCTGTCGGAGCAGCTCGAGGGAGTGCGCTCCCGCCAGGCGGAGCTGGAAAGCCAGCGCGGCCTGGTCGAGGAGGCCCTCGCCGAGGCTGAGCTCCGTCACGCCGTGGGCGAGTTCACCGACAGCCAGTGGGAGGAACTCGCCCGCGAGCACGGGGGCCGGATCGACTCCCTCTCGGCCGAAATCGGCCGCCTCGCGGAAGAAGCCGGCCGCCTCGCGGACGTCCTGGCACAGGTCGCCCCGCCCGGGCTGGAAGCCGCCGGTCTGGAGGAGGAGATGGCCGACGAGGCCGAACCGGTCGCCGAAGCAGGATCGGTGGCTGGCGCGCTCGAGATCGAGGTCATGGAAATCATGGAGGTCGAGGACGCCGCCCGGACGGCCCCTGCCGCGGTGGAGGCACCGCGCTTCACGCCGAAGCCCGGAATGGAACCGCGGCCCCGCGAGCGCTCGGCGCCGCGCACCCTTCGGTTCCCGGCCCCTCCGGCCCCGTCGGAGCCGGCGGCGCCCAGCCCGGTGGACGAGATGACCTTCCTCAAGTCGGTCACGCTCGAAAGCGGCACCCCCCCGCGGGAGCGCGGCATCGAGGGGAGAGGCATCCGTCCTTCGCGCGGTGGCAGCACCGCGGCCAAGACTCCGAAGTGCACCGAATGTGGCGCGATGAACCGCCCGACCGAGTGGTATTGCGAACGCTGCGGAGCCGAGCTGGCTGCCGTGTGAGTCGTCCGTCCTGGGCAAGTCGCCGCACGCAAAAGGGGGCCCGGAAGGGCCCCCTCGGTTTCTCACGCTTCCGGCGCTACGACTTCTTCGACAGTCGGCTCTTGAGACGGGCGGCGGTATTGGGATGGATCAGCCGCTTCTGACCGGCCCGGTCGAGCAGCTGTTCGGCCCGCTTAAGCGCGGCGGCCTGCTGCTCGGGCGAGGCGGCCCGGGCGGCCTTGACGGCGGACCGGAGGGCGCTGCGCTGCGAGCGGTTGGTGGCGGTGCGCGACTTGGCCTGGCGCTGGTGCTTCTTGGCGGACTTGGAACGGGGCACTGGAACCTCGACGACGGTTGGGATCGATGCCGGATCACCAGTGATCCTGACAGCCATCAATTCTATCGAACCGCACACCCAAGTGCAAGTGGCGCATTGCTTTTGACTTGAATCCGGCGCCCGGATAGGTTCCTCCGCCTTCAACCCGTGACGCCCGTCTCCATGCCGATCCCGCCGGCGCCCCCGGCTCCCGAACGTTGTCCATGACCGCCCCCGAAGCCCCCTCCCTCGGCTTGGGGAGTGGCAACGCGTTCGTCGTCGAACTGGAGCAGTTCACCGGCCCCCTCGACCTGCTGCTGCACCTCCTGCGGGAAGAGCAGATCGAGATCTCGGACATCCCCATCGCCCGGATCGCCGACCAGTTCCTCCGGGTCATTCATGAGCTGGGCCTGAACCAGGCCGCCGACTATCTCGAGATGGCCAGTCGCCTGGTGCGGCTCAAGGCGCAGATGCTCCTGCCCCGACCCGGGGACGAGGAGGGGTGGGAGGATCCCCGGGCCGAGCTGGTGCGCCGGCTGCTGGAGTACCAGCACATCAAGGAGATCGCGCTCTGGATGGACCGGATGGCCGACCGGCGGAGCCTCCGGATGCCCCGGGGCTACCTCCCGCCACCGCCTGAGCTGCCGCCCCCGCCGCTGACCCTCGACCTCCTGGAGGTGCTCGGCGCTGTGGAGCGGGTGATCGCGGGCATCCTCCACCCGGTGATGCACTCCGTCGTGGCCAGGCCGCTCAACGTCGAGGCGGCCACCGGACGGATTCAGGCCCTGCTCGCCGAACGCGACGAGATCTCCTGGGCGGAGGCTCTCGGCCCGGCGCCGAGCATCACCGACGTGCTCTCCACGCTCCTCGCCCTCCTCGAGATGGCCCGTCGGGGCCAGCTCGTGGTTCGCCAGCCAGCTCCCTTCACCCCCCTGGTGATCCGCCGTGAACCCGCTCTCGCAGCTGATTGAGGCCGCCCTCTTTTCGGCGGCCCGGCCCCTGACGCTGGAAGAACTCAACGACCTGGATCCCGACGTGTCGCTCGCCGAGGTGCGGGCGGCGGTGGACCAGCTCCGCGAACACTACGACTTCGACGGCCATGGGGTCGAGGTGGTTGAGCTGGGCGGCGGCTTCCAGATCCTGACCCGTCCGGCGCTGGCGTCAGCGCTGGAGCGGGCCCGGGTGGCTCAGCGGTCATCCCGGCTGACGGCCGCGATGCTCGAGACCCTGGCCGTGATCGCATATCGCCAGCCGGTGGGGCGTGCCGAGATCGAGGATATCCGGGGAGTCAGCGGGGCGGGTGTCCTGCGAACGCTGCAGGAGCGGGGGCTGATCGAGGTCGTCGGGCGAAGCGAGGGAATGGGACGCCCGCTGCTCTATGGGACCACGCCGCTCTTTCTGGAGCTCCTGGGCATTGCCGACCTCGGGAACCTGCCGCGCGCCGACGAGTTCGCCATCGCGCTCCAGCCGCCGACGCCGACGGTGTCGCCTGATTCGGACGCCGCCGCGTACGTGGAGGCGGACGCATGACCGAGATGCGGGTGCAGCGGGCCCTGGCGCGCGCCGGAGTGGCGTCCCGGCGGGCCGCCGAGGAACTGATCCGGGCCGGGCGGGTCCGGGTCGACGGCAAGGTGGTTGAACTCGGCAGCAAGGTGGACCCCGAACGGCAGCGGATCACCGTCAACGGCAAGGCGATCAAGCTGCCCGCGCGACGCTGGCTGGCGCTGCACAAGCCGATGGGCGTGGTGACCACCGCGCAGGACGAGGAGGGACGCCGCACCGTCTTTGACCTGTTGCCCGATCACGCCGGCCTGACCTACGTTGGCCGGCTCGATGCCAACACCACCGGCCTGCTGCTGCTGACCACGGACGGCGACGCGGTCTTCCGGCTCACGCACCCCCGCTACCGGATTCCCCGCCGCTACACGGCCCTGGTGCACGGCAAGTCCACCGAGGAAGTGGATGCGCTGGTCCGCCGGCGGTGGTCCGTGGAGGGGCGTCCGGTCGAGGCGCGCGAGACCCGGGTCCGGCCCGGCCGTGAAGGGCGGAGCATCCTGGACGTCACCCTCAGCGAGGGACGGAACCACATCGTCCGCAAGTGGTGCGAGGAGATGGGCCTCAAGGTCGAGCGACTGGCCCGGCTCAGCTACGGGCCGGTCCGGCTCGGGGACCTTCCCGTGGGGGAGTGGCGACCCCTGACCGCCGAGGAAGAACGGGCGCTGTACCGGGCGATCCGGCTTGACGCCGGCGAGGAGGAATGACCGCGATGCCGGAACCGAAGCGCCAGCCGATCCCTGCCCTGTCGGCCCCGATCCAGGCCGCAATCACCGAGGTCGGGCGACGCATCGTCGGGCAGGAGGCGATGGTGGAGCGCCTCATGATCGGTCTGCTCACCGGCGGGCACATCCTCCTCGAGGGAGTTCCGGGGCTCGCCAAGACCCTGGCGGTGCGGACCCTCGCGGAGGTCATCAAGGCCAGCTTCTCCCGGATCCAGTTCACCCCCGATCTCCTCCCGGCCGACGTGGTGGGGACCATGGTCTTCGACGTGAAGACCCAGGAGTTCGGCGTGAAGAAGGGGCCGATCTTCGCCAACATCCTGCTCGCGGACGAGATCAACCGTGCCCCGGCCAAGGTGCAGTCGGCCCTCCTCGAGGCGATGCAGGAGCGGCAGGTCACGATCGGCGGCCACTCCTACATCCTAGAGGAACCGTTCCTGGTGCTGGCCACGCAGAATCCGATCGAGAGCGAAGGGACCTACCCCCTTCCCGAGGCGCAGCTCGATCGGTTCCTGCTCAAGGTGCACGTCGGCTACCCCACCCGCTCGGACGAGAAGGACATCCTGCTGCGGATGAGCGGCGGCGTGGGCATCCCGGTCGAGTCCCGGCTGACGCCGGCGTACCTGCTCGAGGCCCGGCGCGCGGTACTGGGGATCGCGCTCGACCAGCGGCTGGTAGACTACATCGTCGATCTGGTCCGGGCGACCCGCGCCCCCGCCAGCGTTGGCCTGGACGACCTGGGCCCGCTGGTGGCGTTCGGGGCTTCGCCCCGGGCGTCGATCGCCCTGGCCCAGGCATCCCGCGCGATCGCCTTCTTGCGGGGTCGTGACTACGTGGTCCCCGAGGATGTCCAGGCGGTGGCCGCGGACGTGATGCGTCACCGGATCGTCCTGACCTTCGAGGCCGAGGCGGAGGACGTTACCGCCGACACGATCATCGCGAAGGTCCTCGGCGCCGTCCGGGCCCCCTGAGGCCGGCAGGACGGCATGCCGCCGATCCCCTCCGAAATCCTCCGGCAGGTCAAGGGCATCGCGATCCGCACGCGGGGCCTGGTGGACACGCTCCTCAGCGGGGAGTACCGCAGCGTCTTCCGGGGACAGGGGATGGAGTTCGCCGAAGTGCGCGGCTACCAGCCCGGCGACGACTATCGCACCATTGACTGGAACGTCTCGGCCCGCCTCGGGGCACCCTACGTCAAGACGTTCACCGAAGAACGCGAGGTCACCCTCTTCCTGGTCGTCGACCGGTCCGGCAGCACGGCGGTGGGCGCCCCCGTCGCGAAGGGGACTCGGGCGGTTGAAGTGGCGGCGGTCCTCGCCCTCGCGGCTGCCCGCGAGCACGACCGGGTCGGCGCACTGGCGTTCACCGACCGCGTGGAACATGTAGTGCCACCCGCGAAAGGACGGCGCCACGCCCTGCGGGTGATTCGCGACCTGCTCGCTTTCCAGCCGACGGGGAAGGGGACCGACCTGGTGCTGGCGCTCCGGCGGGCTGCTCGACTGCTCAAGCACCGGAGCGTAGTCGTGGTGCTGTCGGACTTCCTGGCGCCCGACTGGGACGCCCCGATGCGCCAGCTGGCGGCCCGCCATCAGGTCTTCGCGATCACGGTCGACGATCCGCACGAAGTCCGTCCGCCGGCGAGCGGGTGGCTGACCGTGGAGGATGCCGAGGCGGGCAGCCATCGGCTGGTGGACCTGAGCGACGCAGCGCTGCGCCGCCGGTGGCGGACCGTGGCAGAGCGACAGCGCGAGGAGCGTCTGGCCCGCCTGCGGGCGACCGGGGCCTACCCGGTCATGCTGGACACCGAGGCTGACTACGGCGTTGAGCTGCGTCGCGCCTTCGCGCGGCGCATCCATCGACGCGGTCGGTGACCAGGTGCTCGCCGCGATCCTGCTGCTGCTGGCGGTTGGTCAGGACCCCATCCCGACCGTGGGGGACACCCTCTGGGCGGTCCACCGTCAGTCGGTTCCCGCCGGGGTATCTCTTCGGCCCCGGCCGGCCCGACCCGTCGGGCCGATCGAGCCGCTCGGGGGACCCGAGCTGAGTCTGGTTGAGGGCGAAGTCGTGGTCCGCTACCCGCTGGTCGCCTGGGAGCCTGGGCGGCACACGGTCACGCTGCCTGGGGCGATTCTGGTTCGGGACGACGGCTGGTCGGACACCTTGCCGGATTGGACCGTGACGCTGGACGTGGGCTCGGTGCTGCCGGCGGGGCCCCGGGACTCGCTGCCGGTCCAGCCGCCCGCATCGGTAGTTGCGCGGACCGACCGCTCGCCGCTGCCGGTTCTCCTCCTCGGAGG
>DASWBQ010000271.1:0-2569 GCA_036390535.1 Gemmatimonadales bacterium
CAGCCCCAGGTGCAGGTCCAGGACGGGGCCGGGAACAACGTGTCGGCGAACGCCGTGGCGATCACTGCCAGCATCACCAGCGGCACGGGCGGGAGCCTGGGCGGTAACACGATCGCGATCACCAACGCGAACGGGCTGGCCACGTTCACCAACCTGGCGTTGAGCGGGACGGCGGGGAACTTCACGCTCGGCTTCGCCGCCACCGGCCTGACGGGGGCGACGTCGAGCACCGTCGCCCTTACCGCCGGCACAGCGACCGTCCTGGCGATCACCACCCAGCCGAGCCCGAGCGTCCAGAGCGGGGTGGACTTCCCGCAGCAACCGGTGGTCCAGCTCCGCGACGGGGACGGCAACCCGGTGGCACAGGCCGGCATAGCGGTGTCGGTGACGATCCAGAGCGGGGGTGGCACGCTGGGCGGCACCACCACCGTGAACACGAACCTGTCCGGCCAGGCGGTGTTCACCAACCTCCGGATCACCGGGGTCATCGGCGACCGGGTCCTGCTCTTTGGCTCTCCCGGCTACGTGGGGGTGAGCAGCAACACGGTCACGGTGACGGCCGGGGCAGCGGCTGCCCTGCAGATGGTGACCCAACCCTCCGGCTCGGCGCAGAGCGGGGTGCCGTTCCCGGTCCAGCCGTCGGTGCGACTGGTCGACCAGAACGGCAATGCGGTCAGCCAGACGGGCGTGAGTGTCGCGGCGGCAATGGCCAGCGGCGGCGGTTCGCTCGGCGGCACGACCACCGTCACCACCGATGGCACCGGGCTCGCCCAGTTCACGAATCTGGCCATCACCGGCACCCCGGGCCCGCAGACCCTCAGCTTCGCGTCGGCCGGCCTCACGGGGACCACTTCGGCAACCATTTCGCTGGCGGCCGGGCCGGCCAGCCAGCTCACGTTGACGACACCGCCGTCGTCCACCGCGACCAACGGACAGCCGCTGGCCCAGCAGCCGACCGTCCAGCTGCGGGACGGCGCCGGCACGGCCGTGGCGCAGGCGGGGGTCACGGTCACCGCGGTGATTGCCACGAGCCCCGGTGGCACACCGGGGCTGGCGGGCGGGTCGGCGATCACCGACGCCAACGGACTCGCCACCTTCAGCGGCCTGACCATCTCGGGGACGGTGGGCAGCTACACGCTGCGGTTCGAGTCCGGGGCCCTGACCCCGGTCACGTCGGGCGGCATCACCCTTGCCGCTGGGGCGGCGTCGCAGCTGACGCTCACCACGCAGCCTTCCACCACTGCCCAGAACACGGTGGCGTTCCCGCAGCAGCCGGTGGTGCAGCTCCGTGACGCCGGAGGGAACGCGGTGAGCCAGTCCGGGGTGACGGTCACGGCCACCATCGCCAGCGGCACCGGTACGCTGGGAGGCACCACGTCGGTCGCCACCGACGGGAGCGGCGTGGCGGCGTTCACCAACCTGAGCCTGACGGGGACCGTCGGCACCTTCACGCTGCAATTCTCTGCCACCGGGCTGACATCGGTGACTTCGGGCACGATCACGCTGGCGGCCGGCCCGCCGGCTTCGCTCGTGATGTTCAGGGAACCCCCTTCGACTGCCACCAGCGGCGTGGCATTTCCCAACCCACCCACCGTGGTCCGGGTCCTCGACGCCAACGGTAACGACGTGAACGGTGCCACGGTCACCGCATCAATAGCGTCCGGCCCCGGCGGGGCAAGCCTGGTCGGGAGCGCCACGGCGATCAGTGGCTCGAACGGCCAAGCGGGCTTCAGCGGCCTCGGGATCCTGGGGCTGGTCGGCAACTACACCCTCGGGTTCAGCACCCCCGGGGCGACCGGCGTGACCTCCACCGCCATTGCGCTGAGCGCGGGAGCGGCGGCAAAGCTGGCGCTGACGACCAGTCCGTCGCCGACGGTCCGGAACGCCCTGCCCTTCCCGGTCCAGCCGGTGGTGCAGATCCAGGACGCGGCGGGCAACCCGCTCAGCCCGAACGGCACGCCCGTCACCGCGGCGATCACCAGCGGCGGCGGCACGCTCGGCGGCACCGCCAGCGTCAATACGAGCGCCGGGGCCGCGGCGTTCACGAACCTCATGATCACCGGGACGATCGGCGCCCGCACGCTGACCTTCTCGTCGGGCTCGCTGACCCCGGTGAGCTCGGGCGTCAGCGTGCTGGCCGGAACCGCCACGGCCATCGCCATCGTCACCCAGCCACCGGCATCGGTGCCGAGCGGGGCCACCATGGCGGCCAGCGTGGTGGACCTTCGGGACGTGAGCGGCAACGACGTGGACTCGGCGGGGGTTTCCGTCACGGTGACGATCGCCACTGGGGGCGGGACGCTGGGCGGAACCCCATCACAGGTGACCGGCGGCAACGGCCAGGCGAGCTTCGGCGATCTCAGCATCACCGGGACGCCAGGGATCCGAACCCTCAGCTACAGCGGCACCGGACTGACCGCCGCCACTTCCAACAACGTCAACGTGACGGCCCCGGCGGCGACCCAGCTGGCGATCACCACCCAGCCCTCGCCCACGGCCCGGAGCGGTATCGCGCTGGGTACCGTGCCGGTGGTGCAGGCACGCGACGCCAGCAACAACCCGGTCAGCG
>DASWBQ010000272.1:0-2500 GCA_036390535.1 Gemmatimonadales bacterium
GCAGGGCGCTGGAGGCGATCAAGCAGTCCGGATCGGCCTGGGCCCCCGCTATCCACGACCCCACGACGGTGGCAGGGCTCTGCCAGCGCCCGGCAGATGGGGCCCGGTGGCTCGCGGACCTGGCGGGCGAGTTCCCGGGACCGGGACCTTCGGAATCGGAACTGCTCGTGGCGGTGGGCCCGGAAGGGGGTTTCGCCGATGGGGAACGGCGGCAACTGCTCGACGCCGGATACCTTCCTGTCCGGCTGGGGCCACACGTCATGCGCTTCGAGACGGCGGCGATCGCCGCGGCGCTGGTGGCCGGTGTCTTGCGACCAGGGGGAAGGAAACGATGAACGACTGCATCTTCTGCCGGATCGCCACGGGTGAGATCCCGGCACGCATCGCCGGCCGCTCGGAACACGCGGTGGCCTTCCATGACCTCAACCCGCAGGCGCCGGTCCACGTGCTGGTCATCCCGGCGGTCCACCTCGACGGGGCCAACGATACCGCCGGGACCGACGGCGCCATCTGGAGCCAGCTCTTCGGGCTGGCGGTGCGGGTCGCGGGCGAACTCGGCCTCCGCGATGGCGGCTACCGGGTGGTGGTCAACCAGGGCCGGGACGGGGGCCAGTCGGTCGGACACCTTCACGTCCACCTGCTCGGTGGCCGGCGGCTCACCTGGCCGCCGGGCTAGGTGGCTTTGCGAACCGGGACGGCCGGGGTACAATTCGGGTCTATGACGCCGGTGACGAACCGGCGGGCGCGGGCGTGATCCCAGCGCGCCGCCGAAAGCTCCTCCTGACCGCCCCGAAGGCCGGGGGGAAGGAGTGAGCCCGGCCAGCGGGACCCAGACCACCGGGGTGCAGGCGCAGACCAGCGCCGGCACCCCGTCGGCTTTTCCCGTGGCGGCGGACGCCGTCTTTGCCACGCTCGAGTTCCACGCGGCGCTCGACGCCGTCGCCGGCCACGCCGCGGGCCCGCTCGGCGCGGAGCGAGTCCGGGCCCGGCGGCCGACCGCGGACCTGGCCGTGGTCCGGGCGGAACTCGCGCTGGTGGCCGAAGGGGTCTCGCTGCTCGGTCAGGGCGACGGTCCCGAGATCGTCCCCGTGCCTGAACTTTCCCGGACCCTCGACCGGCTGCGGATCGAAGGCAGCGTGCTCGACGGCCTCGACTGCGTGGCTGCGCGCCTGGTGCTGGCGGCGGCTCGTCACGTCGCCCGTGAACTCCGCCAGGTGGCCCCCAAGGCGCCGGGACTCGGTTCGCTCGAGGTCCCCGTTCCGGATCGCCGGATCGAGTCGAGGCTGGAACAGTCGGTGGACCCGGCTGGAGAGGTCCTCGACACCGCCAGTCCGGAACTGGCCCGGGCGCGACGCGAGGTGCAGGTCTCCCGCGAGCGGCTGGTGCGCAAGCTCGAACAGGTCATCCGCGGACTCGACGCCCAGGCGGTTCCGTCCAACGCCTCGGTCACGATGCGGAGCGGCCGGTACGTCATCCCGGTCCGCCGCGACTCGCGGGCCCGGCCGCAGGGGATCGTGCACGACGAGTCGGGGAGCGCCGGAACCCTCTTCATCGAGCCGACCGACGCGATCGAGTTCGGGAACGCGCTCCGGGAGGCGATCGCTGAGGAGTCACGCCAGGTCCTCCGGGTCCTTCGGGAACTGACCGAGCTCCTCCGCCCGCACCGGGAGGCCCTGCGCCTCGCCCACGAGATGTGCGTGCTCGCGGACGACGCCATCGCCAGAGCGCGGTACCTTCACGGGGTCCGGGGGACGGTCCCAGAAGTCGGGCCGCCCGGCACCGGCCTGTCCATCCGGGAGGGAAGACACCCCCTCCTCCTGGCGCGTGGCGTGGCGGCCGTGCCGTTCGACCTGACCCTGGACGGACAGGAGCGCACCCTGCTGGTCAGCGGCCCGAACGCGGGCGGCAAGACCGTGCTCCTCAAGGCCACCGGGCTGTTCGCCCTCCTGGTGCAGAGCGGCGTGGCGCCGCCGGTCGGCGCGGAGACCAGGCTGCCGCTGTTCTCGCGCGTGTTCGCCGATATCGGCGACCACCAGTCGATCGCCGCCGATCTGTCCACGTTCAGCGCCCACGTCCAGACGCTCCGCGACGTCCTCGACGGCGCCGATGCGGGGACGCTGGTGCTTCTCGATGAACTGGGCAGCGGCACCGATCCGGCCGAGGGAGCGGCACTGGCGTGGGCCACACTCGAGGCGCTGACGCGCCGGCGCGCCCTCACCCTGGCGACGACGCATCTGGGGACGCTCAAGTCACTGGCGGCGGAGGAGACCGGCGTGGTCAACGGCTCGCTCGAGTTCGACATGGCCTCCCTCTCGCCGACCTACCGTTTCCAGAAGGGGATTCCCGGCCGGTCCTACGGCCTCGCGATCGCGCGACGGTTCGGGGTGGATTCTGAGGTGGTGAGCCGGGCGGAAGCCCGGGTGCCCGAGGGAGAGCGGGCACTTGATCGGCTGCTGCATGCCGTCGAGGCGCGCGACCAGTTGGTGCGGGCCCGTGAAGC
>DASWBQ010000273.1:0-2301 GCA_036390535.1 Gemmatimonadales bacterium
CGCGGTCGTGGATCCAGCCCCCCCCGCACCGGCAAGCCGCCGGCCGCGGATCGAAGGGCTCGGTCGCCACCCTCGGAGCCAGCTCCCGGCGACCCTCTCGGCCGGCGCGGTCAAGGCCCACCACGACCGAGGCCCCGCGGCCGATCCCGCGCAGGTAGAGAGCGAGCGCCAAGGCGCCTCTCCCCCCGGCATCGGGCTGCCAGAATGGGACGGCGGCCTGCTGATGGGTCACTTGACGCCACCCGGGCGGAGGCCTACCGTCGCGGCACCACGGGAGGAGCGGGAATGGCAAGCGATGTGCTCTACGGGCTGCGGTCCTTCGCCAGGCGCCCCGGCTTCACCTCCCTGGTTGTCGTGATCCTGGCCGTCGGCATCGGCTTCGTGACGATGATCGCGAGCCTCGCGCACTCGGTCTTCCTGGGAGCGGTGCCCTACGACGATCCTGAGCGCATCGTGGTGGTCTGGCGGCAGGGACCGGAGCCGATCCACGAGCGGGAGGCGACCTCGTACCTGAACATCCGGGACTGGGCCACCGGCGGCCAGCCCTTCTTCGAGGGCCTGGCCGCCTACACCATCGCTCCCTCGTCGATCGTGGGGGCCGAGGGCGCGCAGCGGGTCATGGTGACCTACGTCGATCCCTTCTTCTTCGACGTACTCGACGTCGACATGACACTGGGACGTCGCCTGTCGGAAGAGGACAACCGGCCCCCTTCGGGCGACGCGGTGGTCGTCCTGAGCCATGGCCTCTGGCAGTCTGCCCTGGGTGGGGACCCCGCCATCGTGGGCAGGACCATCAACCTGGGGGGGCGCCTGCAGACGGTGGCAGGGGTCATGTCACCCCGGACGCGATGGCTGCTCCATGAGCCCCTGGAGGTCGTGGCCCCCTACCGGACCGCCGCCGTGGGCATGGGGCCGGGCGTGACGGAGGACCGGGGCGCCCCGACCTCCATCGCAGTTGGACGCCTCCGGGAGGGCGTCAGCCTGGTGCAGGCTCGGTCCGGGATGCGCACGGTTTCTCGCGCACTGCAGCAGGAGCATCCCGCCACCAATGCGGGCATCGAGGCCCACGTGACGTCGTTCGCGGACCTGCGGAGCGGGTTCGGCCGGCTGAGCGAGGTGGTGACCATCCTGGGGGTCGCCTCGGGGCTGGTCTTCTTCTTGAGTTGCGCGAGCGTCACTCTCCTGCTGCTGGCGCGCTTCCTCGAGCGCTCGCGCGAGTTCGCGGTGCGCATGGCCCTGGGCGCGGCGCGCCACCGCTTCGTGACCCAGGCCCTGGCCGAGGGGGTGGCCCTGACCCTGGTCGCAGGCGCAGCCGGGCTGGGCCTGGCCTTCCTCGGCATGCGGCTCGTGTTCGCCGGCAATCCCCTGAACATGTACAGCTTCGCCGACGTCAGCATCCACCCCACCGTCTTCGTGGCGACCCTGGTGCTGGCCCTGGCCACCACCCTGCTGTTCGGGGTAGTGCCGGTGCTGCGCAGCGGCCGGATCGACTTCCACGAGGTCCTCCGACCGGCCGGGACAGGGACGGGCGGTGGCGGCGGGCCGGAGCGGCAGCTCTTCCGTCGCGGCTTGATCGTCGTGCAGGTCGGGCTGAGCGTGGCGGTCCTGGCGGGGGCGAGCCTGGTGGTGCGGAGCCTCTACGTGCTCGCGCACACGGACTACGGGTTCGACACCGGCGACATGGTCTACGCGGGTCTCCTCCTGGACGGCCCCCGCTACGCGCAGGACGACCAGGCCCGGGCCTTCTACCGCGAACTGGAGGAGCGCCTCGCCGGCCTCCCCGGGGTGACCGACGCGGGCCTTTGGGGTCCCGAGCGGCCCGGCTCCAGCACGTGGTTCTTCTCGGCCGTCCCCGAGGGCCGCGAGTCGGACCCGTCTTTCGAGGGCCTGCACACCTGGTACCACACTGTGAGCCCGGGTGCACTGGAGCGCGTCGGGCTCCGCCTCCTCGAGGGACGCACCCTCGACAGGACGGACCACGCGAGCGCCCTTCCCAGCGTGGTCGTGAGCGAGACCCTGGCGCGGAGCCTGTGGCCGGGACGGAGTGCCCTGGGGAAGCGGATGGTGGACGTCACCGGCCAGGGCTGGCGCACGGTGGTGGGAGTCGTGTCCGACGCGCGCATGCGGGGCGTCGGGCGGATCCATGGCGAGATGCTGAGGGACTGCTATCTCACCCTCGACCAGCTTCCCATGGCGAGTGTGAACGTCTTCCTGCGGGCCCCGGGAGACAGGGCTGCCGCCGTCCGCATGGTGCGAGACTCCGTGCGGGCCGTGGACCCCACGCGCGCCCTCTTCGACGTC
>DASWBQ010000274.1:0-15438 GCA_036390535.1 Gemmatimonadales bacterium
GAGGCCCCCATGGCGATGAGGGGGTCGGCCACCCGTCGCATCGGGCGGCGGCGCAGTGAGGCGTCACCCGTCAGGGTGACGGCGAACCGGTGGGCCGCGAGGAGCCCCATCCCCAACCGAACCGTGGTTCCGGAATTGCCGCAGTGGATCGGCGCCTCGGGCCGTCGCCATCGCCCCCCGGTCACGCTGACTGCCTGGCCCTCACGAAGGGGCGTGACACCGGCGCCGAGACGGCGGACGGCGGCCGCGGTCGACCGGGCATCGAGCGAGGTCAGCGCCCCGCGGAGCTCCGAACGGCCGGGCGCCATGGCGGCCAGATAGAGTGCCCGGTGGGTCAGGCTCTTGTCGCCGGGAATCCGCACGCTGCGGCTAAGTGTCATCTCAGGTGAGGGTTGCTAGGTTGTTGTCGTAACAATAGTTATATACATGACCTCACGCCAAGGCTGCGAGTGGCCAGGATCCTGATCGTCGAAGACAGCCCCGACAACATGACCCTCTTCCAGGCGGTGCTGCGTCTGGCGGGACACGAGGTGATCGGTCTCATGGACGGAGGGGAGATGGTCACGACCGTGGCATCCACCCGGCCCGATGCGGTCCTTCTGGACATCCAGCTGCCGGATCGGGACGGCTTCGCCCTGCTGCAGGAAATCAGGTCCCGCCGCGATCTCCGGGACCTGCCGGTGGTGGCCCTGACGGCGCATGCCATGGCGGGGGACGAGGAAAAGGCCCTGGAATCGGGGGTCTCGGGGGACATAACACAGCCGATCAACGTCCGGGAGTTCGCCCGCCAGGTGGAGGGGTTCCTCCCCCGTTTGGGAACGGGACTTGCCTAGCAGGAGTGTTCCGGAATCGTCCATTTTCCGGGGCTTGGGGGGTCCGTCATGACCGAAACCGACCAGAAACAGGACCTGTTGAACGCCGCCCAGGCCGCCGTGGCCGATGCCAAGGCGAAGGCCGGGGCCCGCACCGGCGCGGCAGCGCCGGTCAGCCGCACCCGCGAGATCGTCACCGTGGCAGGACTCGTCCTGACACTGGCGGGCTTCGCGCTGGCGGCCTTTCGCCCGGCCTGGTTCCTGACCCCGCCCCCCGAGCCGGAGCCGCCGGTCATCCAGGAGGCCAGTGCCCGGCTGACCCTGGCCCGCGAGGCCCAGCGGATCAACGGTTGGCGAAGGGTCAACGGGCGTCTCCCGGTCGACCTGGCTGAGGCGGGCACTCCGGTCGCGGGCCTGTCCTACGAGCGGATCAACGACTCGGTTTTCGCGGTGAGCCTGCCTCTCGGCACCGACCTGGTCACTTTGCGGTCGACCGACTCGCTGTCGACCTTCATCGGCGGGGCCGTGGGAACCGTAGCGGCGCGGGGGGGACGATGAACCGCCGCGGATTCACCCTGATCGAGCTCATGACGGTGGTCCTGGTGATCGCGGTGCTCGCCGGGATCGCGCTGCTCAAGTACGGGGATTTGCGCAACACGGCCCGAGCCGCGGAGGTGGCGGGCGATTTCCGCACCATCATGGTGGCGAGCTATAACTACTATGCCGAGCACGACGCCTGGCCGGCGGAGGGCCCGGCCGGGGCGGCGCCTCCAGGCCTGGCGTCGTTCCTGCCCGGGGGATTCGTGTTCACCAAGCCGGAGTACACGCTCGACTATGAGAACCTGGGTGTCGGCGGCGGCGCCTTCGTGATCGGCGTAACGGTGAGTTCACCGAACGCCGGCCTGATGACGCGGCTGATCCGGAACCTGGGGAACAAGGCGCCGTACTTCGCCGCGGGCGGGACGCTGACCTACATCATCTCGGAGAAGGGCGGGGCCTGAGACGGAGGGGCGGAGGCGCGGAGGGGCGGAGAGCGTGGCGCCATGCTCTCCGCCTTTCCGTTCTTCATGCTCGGGGTGGGGATCGAACCCACATGAGAGTCGCCTCTCGAGGGATTTTAAGTCCCTCGCGTCTGCCAGTTTCGCCACCCGAGCGCAGTCGGAGCATACCCTGCCCCGCCCCCGGCCGCCACGCCGACGCGGCAAGTGGCGGCGCCCGATCCTCAACCGTCGCAGTCTTGCCACAGCACGACCGCCGCTGGAAAAGACTCCGCCGTCAGGCGAACTTGCAGGCCGTCATGACCACCCGTTTCCGGTTCGTCGCGGGTCTCTGTGCCGGCTGGCTGGCAGCAGCCTCGCTGCCCGCGCGTGCCCACGCCCAGCTGCCGCCCCTCACGGTCCCCAAGGGACATCTCCGGATGGACCTCGGCGGGAGCTTCGCCACCTGGGACCGCCGGTTCCGACAGGGGCAGAGCGAAGACGCCGCCCAGGACTTCATCCGCGACGCCGTGGGGAGCGACTTCTGGCCGGGACTGAAGTCGGGCGATTCGCTCCTGGCCCGGATCACCGGAATCACTGGCGCCCTCAACCTCGGCTCCACCACCGCCAGCCAGCACGTGTTCGTCGGCTCGACCTCTCTCGGCCTGGCCTATGGCCTGACCAGCCGGCTCACTCTCTTCGGGACGGTACCGTTCCGCCGGGTGCAGGTCCGCTCGACCCTCAGCCAGGACTCGACCACCGGGACCGCCGGCTTCAACCCCGCCGATCCCACGTTCGGCGACGGGTCCGGCGCCACCCAGGATGCTAGCTTCTTCGCCCAGTTCGACGCCGCCCTCAGTTCGCTCCAGGGCAAGCTCAACAGCGGCTTCTACGACAGCGACCCCGCCGCGAAACAGCTGGCGGAACAAACGCTCGCGGCCGGCGCCGGCCTCCGGACCGACCTCTTCGCCCTGCTCCTCGACCCGGCCACCGCGTCTCCCTTCCTGCCGACCGCGTCGAGTACGCCAGGCGGCGCCATCCTGCAGAAGGTCGCCACCCTCCAGGCCGCACTGACCGGACTGGCGGTCACCGGATTCACGCTGGTGCCGGCCCTGCCCTCCAGTCGAGTCGGGTCGAGCGACTTCGAGGACTTCGTCACGAACAGCTCCGGCCCCGTGGTCGGCAGCCTCACGGTGCCGGTGCTCACGGCCCTGGGCGACGTCGAGGTCGGGGCGGCCTACCTCTTCCTCGACCGCCGGCGGGACGACGCCGTCAGTAGCCTCCGCGTCGCCGGCCAGGCCCTGTTCCGCCTGCGCACCGCGCAGCTCGACAACCCGAGCCGGTTCTTCGACGTGGGCACCGGCGACCGGCAGCCTGACCTGGAACTGGGGATGGCAGCGGACCTGCGGCAGGGCCGCCTCGGGGCGAGGTTGTCGGGGAGCTACAACCTGCAGCTGGCCGGGGACGCCCAGAAGCGGATCGCTCCGCCTTCGGTTCCGATGCCCTGGGCCATCACCCTCGCCAACGTCGTGCGCACTCCGGGTAACGAACTGCGGCTGGGCGTGCAGCCGTTCTTCGCCCTCTCCCGGACCTTCGCGATCGCCTTCAGCGGCCAGTACGTCAATCATGGCGCGGACAGCTACACGCTCTTCGAGGGACAGCCGGAAATCCCCGGCTATCCGGTCGAGCAGCTGGCCGAAGAGTCCCAGTCCTCCTGGATCGAGGCCTCCGCCGGGGTGACCTTCGCGGCGCCTTTCGAAATCAAGGGCGATCGACCCCACCGGCCGCTCGACGCGGGAGTGGCGTACCACACGGTAGTGTCGGCCAGCGGCGGCCGGGTGCCGCGGGCGGGGGACCTCCGCCTCTTCATGCGGTACTACGCGAAGTTCCCGTGAGATCCCGGGCGGCCTGATCGGCCGCCCCTACTTCAGGTGTTCGAGGGCGTCACGGCGGGCCGGCCCTACTTCAGGAGTTCGAGGGCGTGACGGCGGGCGGTCTCGGAATCGGCGTCGCCCAGCATCCTCGCCAGCTCGTTGACCCGATCCTCGCCGTGCAGCACCTCCACGTCGCTGGTCGCCACGCCGCTCCGGGCCCGCTTGGCCACCGCCAGATGACGCTCGGCCCGCGCCGCAATCGGCGCCAGATGGGTGATGACGAGCACCTGGTGGCGCGCGGCCACCTCCGCCAGGGTCTCACCGACCTGCCGGCCGATTTCGCCACCGATGCCCTGGTCGACCTCGTCGAAGACCAGGGTCGGCACCTGGTCGTGGCGCCCCAGGACGGTCTTGAGCGCCAGCATGAGGCGGGAGAGTTCGCCGCCTGAGGCCGTCTTCGCGAGCGGCCGGGGTTCGTGCCCCTGGTTCAGCTGAACCAGGAATTCGACCTGCTCCGCCCCGGAGGCCGACACCACCTCGAGAGCGGTGAGCCGGACCAGCAGCTTGCCGCCGGGAAGTCCCAGTCGCGGCAGCAATCGGTTGACGCTCCGACCCAGCCGCTCGGCCGCGGCCTCGCGCCTGGTCGAGAGGATGGCGGCGCGGCGGTGCAGGTCGGCGTCGGCCGCGGCGCACGCCTCGCCGATGGCCCGGAGGTCGAACTCGGCCCGGTCGAGGAGATCGAGCTCGTCACGGGCCCGCCGGCCCGCCGCGAGGACTTCCTCGAGGGTAGCTCCGTGCTTCTGCTTGAGCCGGTAGAGCTGATCCCGGCGCCGCTCGACCTCGGTCAGTCGCGACGGATCATCGTCGAGGCCGCCGGCGTACTCGAGGGCGAGCCGGGCCAGCTCCTGCACCTGGGCAAACGCCCCGTCCAGCAGGTCGCGCCAGGGCGCTGCCGCCGGATCGGCCCGCTCCAGGGCCGCCACCGCACGGTCCGCCCGCGCCAGCGCCGTCAGGGCCGCCCCGTCCTCTCCCTCGAGCGCTCCGGCGATCCGCTGGGCGAGTTCCCGAAGCGATTCCGCCTGTCCCAGCCGGCGCGCCTCGACATCGAGCGCCTCGTCCTCTCCGGGCTTGAGCCGGGCCGATTCAATCTCGTCGGCCACGAACCTCAGGTAATCCGCCCGCCGCCGGACTTCCTCCCGACGGGCCCGCAGCTCGGATTCCTGGCGGACCAGTTCGGCGCGATGCTCAGCTGCCGCGCGGACGCCGGCGGCGTCGGCCTCCGCGTCGGCGAAGGCATCGAGGACGTCGCGCTGGCGTTCGGGCTGGAGCAGCGTCTGGGTTTCGTGCTGCCCGTGGAGGTCGACGAGGAGCCGCCCCAGGGCGGCGAGCACCCCGACGGTCGTGGCGCTGCCGTTGACCCAGGCCCGGGACCGGCCTTCTCCGCTGACTTCGCGCCGGATCACCAGTCGGTCCTCGTCGGCCTCGAGCCCCAGGTCATCGAGCAGGCCCCGGGCAGCCGCGGGCACCGGTTCGAACGCCGCTTCGGCGATCGCCCGCGCCGCGCCGGGGCGCACCGTCCCGGCATCGGCCCGGGCGCCGAGAATGAGGGCGAGCCCATCGACGATCATCGACTTGCCGGCGCCGGTCTCGCCGGTCAGGACGTTGAGCCCGGGGCCAAGCGGCAGGGTCACGTCGGCGATGGTGGCGAGGTCGCGGACCCTGAGCTCGGTGATCACCGCATTTCCCGTTCGCTCAGATCGCCCCAGCGGAGGGTGGTCCGGATGCGCTGGAAATAGCTGAAGCCCTCCAGCTGGACCAGGTGGACCCGCTCGGCCGACCGGCGGATCACGAGCGTCTCGTCGGCCTCGAAGGTGCTGACCTGCTGGCCATCAATCGAGATGAGAAGGTCGTGGTCCCAGTCGGGCACCGGCCGTACTCCGATGACCGCATCAGCCCGGATCACCAGGGGCCGCACCGCCAGGGTGTGGGCGGCGATGGCGGTGATGACCACACCCTCGAGATTGGGAGCGACAATCGGCCCGCCGGCGCTGAGGGAGTAGGCGGTGGAGCCCGTCGGCGTGGCGATGATGATGCCGTCGGCGCTGTACGGTCCCACCGATTCGCCGTCTACGGTGACATCGAGGCGGATCATCCGCGCGACGCCGCTCTTGTGAATGACCACGTCGTTCAGCGCGAGCGGCAGGACCCGGGGGACCGCCCGGTCCGAAACGATCGAACTCTCGAGGACCAGGCGCTGCTCGACCTGATACCGGCCACTGAAGAGGGCCTCGACCGCCGCCTGCCAGTTTCCGCGTGTCGCCGTGGTCAGGAAGCCCAGGTGACCGAGATTGACGCCGAGCACCGGCACCGCGTGGCCGGTCATCATCCTGGCGCCGCGGAGCAGGGTGCCATCGCCGCCCAGGGTCAGCAGCGCATCAAGGGGCGCCTCGCCGATCAGGGGCGGCGGCGCCCCCCAGAGCGGACGGAGCTCCGCCTCGGTGAAGAGGGTTACCCTCCGGCGCGCCGCCACCTCGGCGATCGTCCGGAGCAGCGTGCCCAGTCCTTCGTACCGGGCGTTGCCGACGACCCCGACATTCATCGGGGCTGGAGACTTCCCTCGCGATGCAGGGCCGCCACCCGGCGCGCGATGCCGTCGCCGGTGAGCCCGAACATCGCGAGCTGGTCGGCCCGCGGCGCCTGGTCGTGGAGGATGTCGGGAATGCCGATCGGGACCACCCGCGCTTCCGGATGCGTGGCCTGCAGCCGCCCCGCGAGGAATGCCCCGAAGCCGTTAGTGACCACGCCCTCCTCCACGGTCACCAGGACCCGGCACCGGCCCAGGAGTTCCTCCAGCATGGTGACGTCCACCGGCTTCAGGAACCGGCAGTTGACGACCGCCGGTTCCCACCCCTCCGCCGCCAGCCGCGCGGCGGCGTCGAGGGCCGGCTGCACCATCGTTCCAACCGCCAGGATGGCGACCTCGCGCCCGTCGCGGAGCAGTTCCCAGGAGCCGTACGGCACCGCCGGCGCCTCGGCGACCGGCGCGGGAGCCGCCGGCGCCTTGTCGCGCGGATACCGGGTGCAGAACGGCCCGTCGTGGTCGAGCGCGGTCCGGAGCAGCCCGATCAATTCGGTGCCGTCCTTGGCGGCCGTGACCGTCATCCCGGGAACCGCCAGCATGTACGGGATGTCGTAGAGGCCCATGTGCGTCTGGCCGTCCTCGCCCACCAGGCCGGCGCGGTCCATCGCGAAGATGACGGGCAGGCGCTGGACCGCGACATCGTGGATGACGTTGTCGTAGGCCCGCTGCAGAAAGGTGCTGTAGATCGCCACGACGGGGCGGATGCCCTGGGTAGCCAGCCCCCCGGCGAAGGTCACCGCGTGGCCCTCCGCGATGCCGATGTCGAAGAACCGTCCCGGCCAGGCCTTCTCGAAGATGTTGGTCCCGGTTCCCGAGGGCATCGCGGCGGTGACCACGACGAAGTCGTCGCGCTCGGCGGCCAGGCCGGTGAGGGCATCGCCGAACACCTGGGTCCAGGTCGGGGGGCCGCTGGCCGGCTTCCGGGCCTCGCCGGTCTCGGGGTCGTAGGCCGCCAGCCCGTGCCACTTCTCCTGGTTGGCCTCCGCGAACTTGAACCCCTTCCCCTTCTGGGTCAGGACGTGGATCACTCGCGGCCCGTCCATCTTCCGGACGAAGGCGAGGGTGTCGAGGAGTTTGTCGAGATGGTGACCGTCGATCGGGCCGAAATACCGGAAGCCCATCTCCTCGAAGAACATCCCCGGCGAGAAGAGGTTCTTGACGCTTTCCTCGAGCTTCTTGGCGAAGTCCACGACCCCGTGGCCGAAGACGTCGCCCATCTTGAGGGTGAAGTGCTTGACGTGCTCCCGGAGCCGGTTGGCCGCCGGGTTGGCCACGATCGAGCCGAGCAGCTTGCTGATGGCGCCGACGTTGGGGGAGATCGACATCCCGTTGTCGTTCACGATCAGGATGATGTCACGGTCGGAGTGCCCTGCGTTGTTCATCCCCTCGTACGACAACCCGCAGGTCAGCGACCCGTCCCCGACCACCGCCACGACCTTGTGGCGCTCGCCCTTGAGGTCTCGCGCCGTGGCCATTCCAAGGGCGGCGGACATGGCCGTCCCCGCATGCCCCGCCCCGAACTGGTCGTGCGGGCTCTCACTGCGTTTCAGGAAGCCGGAGATCCCTCCCTTGGTCCGGAGCGACGGGAAGGCCTCGTTCCGACCGGTGAGCAGCTTCCAGGCATAGGCCTGGTGGCCGACGTCCCAAAGGACCTTGTCGGTGGGCGAGTCGAACTCGTAGAGCAGCGCGATCGCCAGCTCCACGCAGCCGAGGCTGGCGCCGATATGACCGCCGGTGACCGAGACGCACTGGATCAGCCGGTCCCGGACATCCTGGGCCAGCTCGGGCAGCTGGTCGCGGCGGAGGCGCTTCAGGTCCTCGGGTGACTGGATTCCCTCGAGCAGACTCATGCGGCGTCACCAGGCAGGGCGTGGGTCACGACGAACGGTGAATTATATAACCCGCGAGGGCCTCGAGGGTTTCCGAAGCCAGCCCGGCATCCGCCAGGGAGGAGACCGCCAGCTCGGCGTGGCGCTGGGCCTCGCGCTGGGCCCCCTCCACCCCAAGCAGGCTGACGAAGGTCGACTTGGCCAGCACGGCGTCGCGCCCGGCGGTCTTCCCGAGCTGGGCCGAGGTGGCGGTGGCGTCGAGGACATCGTCGGCGATCTGGAACGCGAGCCCGATGTCTCGCCCATAGGCCGAGAGCGCGTCGAGGCGCCGGGCGTCCGCCTCGGCCGCCATGCCACCGAGCCGGCAGCACGCCTCGATCAGGGCCCCGGTCTTGCCACGGTGGACCTCGGTGAGCTGCTCGACCGTCAGGGTACGGGTCTCGGCCGCGAGGTCCAGCCACTGCCCGCCGATCATCCCGCGGATCCCCCCGGCCTCGAGCATGACCGACGCCATCGCCGCGGTCGCCTCCGGGCCGCGGCCCAGCATCGAGGCCGCCTCGACCAGCACCTCGACCGCGACCGGCACGAGCACCCAGCCGACGTTGGTGGCCGTCGGGACGTCGTAGCGGACGTGCGTCGTGGGGCGCCCCCGCCGCTGGGCGTCGTTGTCCATGCAGGGGAGGTCGTCGTGCACGAGGGAGTAGGTATGCACCACCTCCACCGCCGCCCCGATCCCGACGATACCGGGATCGGTTCCGCCCGCCGCGCGGTAGCTGGCCATCACCAGCGCCGGGCGCACCCGCTTGCCGCGAGTGCCGAGCGCATAGGCCAGCGCTTCCCCGAGGGGAGGTGCCACCTCGGCGCGCAACCGCGCCCCCCATCGGGCCAGGACGGCTTCGGTGGCCTGCCGTGCCTCGGCGAGCAGGGCCTCGACGAGGTCCTGGTCAGGCATCGAGATCGGTGGCCCGCAGGTCGCCTTCCGCGTTCTCGAGGACCTGCTGGACCCGGAACTCGGCCTGTTCGAGGCGAGCCCGCGCCTCACGCAGCACGGTCACGCCTTCCTCGAACAGGGCCAGGGCCCGGTCGAGGTCAGTGTCCTCCGCCTCGAGCCCGCGGACGATCTCCTCCAGCCGCCGCAGCCGGGCAGCCAGTTCTGCGCCGTCGCTCATGTCCCCTCCACCCGGGCCCCGACCACGCCGTCCGCCACCCGCAGCCGGAAGGGGAGCCCCGCAGGAAAATCCCCCATCCGCCGGAGTACCCGGCCCGCTTCGTCCTGCGGCACTGCGTACCCCCGGCCGAGGACTCGGAGCGGGCTGAGGGCGTCAAGCTGAGCCCCCAGCCGCCCGAGCCGCTCGCGGGCGCCGGCCACGCGCCGCTCGATGACATGCCGCATCCGGTCCTCGGCACGATACAGTCGTTCCTCCGCGAGCCGGGTCCGGCGTCGCAGTCCGCCGGCGAGCCGGGTGCCCTGGGCCACCAGGCCCGCCTGCAGGTCCCCGCGGTCCGGCAGGGCCATCTCGACGGCCGCAGAGGGCGTTTCGGCCCGCCGGTCGGCCACGAGGTCCGCCAGGGTCACGTCGGTCTGGTGGCCCACGGCCGAGATCACCGGCACCCGGACCGCGGCGATGGCCCGGCACACGGACTCGAGGTTGAAGGCCGCCAGATCCTCCCGGGATCCCCCGCCCCGCCCCACGATGCAGAGGTCGGCGCGAAGCCGGTTCACCAGCGTAAGGGCGCGCACCAGTTCCCGCTCGGCGGCCTCGCCCTGGACGGCGCTCCCCACCACCAGCAGTTTGGCGGGCCAGCGCCGGCGGGCCACGGTGACCATGTCGTGGAGCGCGGCGCCTTCGATGGAGGTGACGATCGCCACGCGCATCGGGAACGGCGGCAGCGGGCGCTTCCGCAGCGGATCGAGGAGGCCGTCGCGTCCGAGCGACTCGCGGGCCTGCCGGAGCGCCCGCTCGGCGTCCCCGACCCCCTCGGTCCGGAGCAGTGCCACCGCCGAGAGCCGGACCTCGCCCCGTTCCTGCCAGAAGTCGGGCCGGGCGCGAACGAAGACCTCGGCCCCCTCGGGGGGACGGGCCCGGATCTGCTGCGCGTAGGTACGCCACATCACGCACTTCACCTGGCAATCCCGGTCCCGGAGGGTGAAGTACCAGTGGCCGCTGGCGTAGACCTTCAACTCGGCCAGCTCGCCCTTGATCCACACCTGCCCGAGGGCGCCCTCCACGGCCCCCTTCAGCCGTGCGCTGACTTCGGAGACGGAGAGGGCGCCGTCGATCAACGGAGCTGCTTGGCGGCCTGGAGCGTGTTGACGAGGAGCATCGCGATGGTCATCGGGCCCACGCCGCCCGGGACCGGAGTGATCGCCGAGGCGACCTCCCGCACCGCCTCGAAGGCGACGTCACCCACCACGCGATACCCCTTCGGCCGGGTGGCGTCCTCGACCCGGTTGATCCCGACGTCGATGACCACCGCGCCGGGCTTGACCATGTCGGCGGTTACGAACTCGGGCTTCCCGATGGCCGCGATGAGGATATCCGCCTGCCGGGCAATGGCCGGGAGGTCGCGCGACCGCGAGTGGCAGACCGTGACCGTGGCGTTGCCCCCCGGCCCGTCCTGCAGCAGCAGACCCGCCATCGGCCGCCCGACGATGTTGGACCGCCCGACGATGACGGCGTGGGCGCCTTTGGTCTCGATGCCCGAGCGCATCAGCATCTGCTGGACGCCATAGGGCGTGGCCGGCCGGAAGCCGGTCGGGTCGCCCATGACCAGCTTGCCGACATTGACCGGATGGAAGCCGTCGACATCCTTGGCCGGACTGACACTGTGGAGGACCTTCCTGGAGTTGATGTGCTTCGGGAGCGGCATCTGGACCAGCAGGCCGTGCAGCGCCGGGTCGGCGTTGACCTGGTCGATCAGGGCCAGGAGGTCCGTCTCCGGGGTCTCGGCCGGCAGCCGATGGGTCACCGAGAGCATCCCGGCCTCCTCGCAGGCCTTCCCCTTGGACGCCACGTAGAAGTGACTGGCCGGGTCGTCACCCACGAGGATCACTGCCAGCCCCGGGCGCACGCCCTGGGCCGTGAGTTCTCTGGCCTCGGCGGCCACTTCGGCCCGGATCGCCTTGCCGAGCGCCACGCCATCGAGCAGTCGAGCTGTCATCGAGCCACTCCCACCGAACGGGTTTCACGGATGACCACCACCCGGATCTGGCCCGGGTACTGGAGTTCCGCCTCAATGCGTTTCGCGATGTCCTCGGCCAGGGTGGCCGAGGCGGCATCGTCCACCTTCTCCGGCGTCACGATGACCCGGACCTCGCGGCCCGCCTGGATCACGTTGGTCTTCTCGACGCCCGCGAAGCCCCCGGCCAGTTCCTCGAGGCGGGTGAGTCGCTTGACGTAGCTCTCGAAGGCCTCGCGCCGCGCGCCCGGCCGGGCGCCGCTGATGGCGTCGGCCGCCTGGACCAGGACCGACTCCGCCGTCTCATGCGGGACGTCATCGTGATGGGCCTGGATGCAGTTGATGACGAGCGGGTTCTCGCCGTACTTGCGGGCCATCTCGACGCCCAGCTCGACGTGGGTCCCCTCGCTCTCGTGGGTGAGCACCTTGCCGATGTCATGCAGCAAGGCGCCCCGTTTCGCCAGGGCGACATCGAGGTGCAGCTCCGCGGCCATGATCCCGGCCAGCCAGGCGACCTCCTTGGAGTGGTCGTAGAGGTTCTGGCCGTAGGAGGTGCGGTACCGCATCCGCCCGACCAGCCGGATCAGCTCGGCGTGCAACCCGTTCACGCCGACCTCGTACGCGGCCCGCTCGCCCAGTTCCATCAACTCCCCGTCGAGTTCCTTCCGCTTCTTCCCGACGATCTCCTCGATCCGGCCGGGCTGAATCCGGCCGTCGGAGATCAGCGCCTCGAGCGACCGCCGGGCCACTTCACGCCGGATCGGGTCGAAACAGGAGACCACGACGGTGTCAGGGGTGTCGTCGATGATGACGTCCACCCCCGTGGCGGTTTCGAAGGCCCGGATGTTCCGGCCTTCCCGCCCGATGATCCGGCCCTTCATCTCGTCACTGGGCAGGGACACGGTGGCGACGGTCGTCTCGGCGGTGTGCTCGGCGGCCAGCCGCTGACTGGCCATGGCGATGATCCGGCGGGCTTCCTTCTCGGCGCTCTTCCTCGCCTGCTCCTTGATGTCACGCGCCAACGCCGCAGCATCGCCCCGCGCCTCGTCCTCGACCCGCTGCAGCAGCTCGCGGCGCGCGTCCTCGGCGGTCAGCCCCGCCACCCGCTCGAGCCGAGTCCGCTGGTCCCTGACGAGGGCCGCCAGCTCGGCATGCCGCTCCTGCTGCCGGCCATCCTCCTCGGCCAGCTGCCGCTCCTTCCTGGCCACGTCCTTCTCGCGCTGATCCAGCTGCTCGTTGCGCCGCTGCAGGGCGCGCTCGGACTCCTCCCCGCGGCGGGCGGCACGATCGACCTCCTCGCGACGGCGCTTGAGCTCGGCCTCGAGTTCCTCCCGCAGGCGGAGGACTTCCATCTTCCCCTCCACGACGGCGGAGTTGCGGAGGGTCTCCGCCTCGCGCCGGGCGTCGGCGAGGAGGGTCTGACTTTCGGTCCGGGCGGTATCGAGAATCGCGGCGGCGGTGCGCTGGCGGGCCCGGCGGATCGCCCCGGTCACGAGCAGGGCGACGACGGCGCCCACCAGCAGCCCCGCGCCGAGGGGCAGGACAAACTCAGGCATGGCTGTATCTCCCAACGCGGCGCGGGGCCGCGGTCTCTCAGGTGTCGGACGCCGCAGCGCCCCGCCGCCCGGGCGGCAGCACCCGGGCAATATCCTCGGCCAGCACGGTCAGCCGGGCAGCCACCTCGGCATCCCCCCGGCGCGCCTGGAACAGCTCATCCGTCACGGCCAGCCCGGCGAGAATCGCCACCTTGTGGGCCTCGACCGTGGGGAGGGATGCGCGGATACCGCCCAGGATGCGATCAAAGTGGGCGGCCACTTCCCTGGTGTACTCCGGCGGAAGGTCCGAGCGGACGGTGTACTCCTCGCCCCCGATCACCACCTTCACGCCCGGCCGCGGGGCCGTCATCGGGTCACCGCCCGGTCCTCGAGGAACACCAGCCGGGCCGACAGCGCCGCGAGCTGCTCCCGGGCGGCGCCCACCCGCTGCCGCAGCTCCAGGTTCTCCCGCTCGAGGTCCACGATCCGCTGGCGCACCTGGGTCAGCTCCGGCCCGGCGAGCGTTCCGCCCCGGGCCTTGAGCTCGACCAGTTCCGCCTCGGCACGGTGGGCGCGCTTCCGCCACGCACCGAGATCCTCGGCCAGACTCTGGACGAGCTGCTCGACCCGCGCCAGCGCGTGGGTGTCAGGACGTTCGTAGGACGATGCCACGTTCTCGCTCCAGCGCAGCGAGGACCTGCCTCACCGCGTCATCCACTTCCTGATCCCGCAGGGTCCGATCGGGCAGCCGGAACCGGAGCCGGATCGCCACACTCCGATGCCCCTCGGCCACTCCGGTACCCCGGTACTCGTCCACCACGCCGGCCGATTCGAGGGCCGGTCCCGCGGTGGCTCGCGCCACGCCCAGAATCGCCTCGGCAGCAACGCCATCGGGAACCACCAGGGCCAGGTCCCGGTCGGCGCCCGGCGTGGTCGGCACCGGCCGATAGGTCACCCCGGGCCGGCTGGCCGGGTCCAGAGTGAGTTCCAACCCGAACAGCGGCGCGGCCCACCGGGGCGCATCGGCATCGAGCGGACCCGCCCAGCCGACCTCGCTCCCCCCCGGGGCACGGACCACCCATCGATCCGCCTCAACTTGTATCGCTCCAGCCGGGTGCGCCAGATCGCGGGCCATCTCGAGGAGACCCTTGAGGTCCCAGCGATCCACATCCGGCGCCCGCCCGGAGGCGGTCCAGTGGCCCGGTTCCCGGCTGCCGGTGATCACCGCCGCCACCCGGATGGACTCGCCCGGCCGGTCCCCGTCGGGACCGGGTGCAAAGCAGGTCCCGATCTCGAAGAGGCGAATGTCCCGGCTCTGCGCGGCCCAGTTCCGCTCCACCTCGGCCACCAGGCCGGGCAGCAGGCTGGCCCGCAGCACGGCGTGGTCCGCACTGAGCGGGTTCGCCAGCACCACACCCCCCTCCGCCGGGTGCCGGCCCAGCGGCAGGGTCACCGCCTCATACAGCCCCTCGCCCACGAGGCCGTCGCGAACCCGGTCGGCGAGGACCTCCAGGACCGCGTCCTCCTGCAGCCCCAGCCGGAAGGGCCGAAGTTCGGCGGGAATCCGGTCGTAGCCGTACCGCCGGGCCACTTCCTCGATCAGGTCGATCTCCTCGGTGAGGTCGGGACGCCATCCGGGCACCTCGACCGCGACCCGCTCGTCGTCCGGCTTGGCGACGACCGCGCACCCGATCGACACGAGACACTGCTCAATGACGTGCAGGGGCAGCTCGGCGCCGAGCACCCTGGCCAGCCGGGGAAGCCGGAGGAAGATCCGCGGAGGGTGGGCCACCTCGGGCCAGCAATCGATGGGCGATTCCTCGACCGTGCCTCCAGCCACCAGCAGGATCACCTCGAGGCAGCGGCGGAAGGCCTCGCCGGCATTCCACCGGTCGACGCCGCGCTCGAAGCGGTAGCTCGCCTCGGTGTTGAGCCCCAGGGCGCGCCGCGCGGCACGGACCGAGGAGGGCGCGAACCAGGCGCACTCAAGGAAGAGGTCGCGGGTCTCGGCGCGGACCTCGGTGGCGGCCCCGCCCATGACCCCGGCGATCCCGATCACCCGCTCGGCATCCGCAATCACGGTCATCCCGGGGGCCAGTGCCCGCTCGACCCCGTCGAGGGTGACCAGTCGCTCGCCCGCTTCGGCGCGCCGCGCGACGATCGCCGGGCCACGCAGGGTCGCCAGGTCATAGGCGTGCAGCGGCTGGCCCAGCTCCAGCATGACGTAGTTGGTGGCGTCGACGACGTTGCTGATCGACCGCAGGCCGACGGACTCGAGACGCTGCACCAGCCATGCGGGCGACGGGCCGATGGTGACCCCGCGAACCACGGCGCCCAGGAAACGCCCGCAGCCGACCCGGTCCTCGATGGCGACGCGCACCCCGCCGGCGAGTCCCTCGGTGCCGGTCCGGGCGACCGCGGGGACGTCGATCGGCTGGCCCGGCAATCTCGGCAACCGGAACGGGACGCCGTAGGAGGCGGCCAGTTCCCTCGCCACCCCCTTGTGGCCCAGCAGGTCCGGACGGTTGGGCGTGACGTCGATGACCAGACGATGGTCGTCCACCGGAACCGCTTCCAGGAACGGCGTGCC
>DASWBQ010000275.1:0-9047 GCA_036390535.1 Gemmatimonadales bacterium
CGACGGCCTGCCGCTCACGATTCGGGGCGCCCGGCTCCGGCCGCTCATCTGGGAGCTCCCCGTTTCGAGTGCCCAGCTCAAGGGGGCCGTGCTGCTTGCCGGCATGGCGGCCGGCGTCGCCGTGCGAGTCCGTGAGCCCGCGGGCCGCTCGCGCGACCATACTGAGCGAATGCTGCGCGCCTTCGGATTCCGGGTCACTGACGAGCCCGATGGCTGGATCGGCTTCGAGCCGACCGGGCGCTTGGCGCCGTTCCAGACCGACATCCCGGGGGATATTTCCTCCGCCGCCTTCCTCCTCGGCGCGGCGACGCTCGCCACGGCGGGAGAACTCCGCCTCCTTGACGTCGGCGTGAACCCCACCCGGACCGGCGTACTGACCGTCCTGGCCCGGATGGGAGGCCAGGTGGCCCTCGAGAATAGGCGCGAATCGGTCGGCGAGCCGGTGGCCGACCTGGTGGTGCGGCCGGCAAGACTCAGAGCCACCATCGTCCGTTCCGCGGAGGTCCCCGGCCTGATCGACGAAATCCCGATGCTCGCCGTGCTCGCCGCGCGGGCGGAGGGCACGACCGTGTTCGAGGAGGTCGGCGAGCTCCGGGTCAAGGAGAGCGACCGCCTGGCGCTGATCGCCGGCAACCTGCGGGCGCTCGGGGTGGAGGCGGTGGCCGAGGGCAACACTCTCCGCGTGACGGGCACCGACCGGCCCCCGGCGGGCCGGGTGATCACCGCCGGCGACCATCGCATCGCCATGGCCTTCGCGGTGCTCGGCCGGATCCGCGGCGCCAAGGTCCGGGTGGACGACCTCGCCTGCGCCGGCGTCAGCTTCCCGGGCTTCAGCGACACCCTCCGTTCGGTTACGGTGTCCCGATGACCGTCCGGGTCGTGGCAATCGACGGCCCCGCCGCCTCCGGCAAGAGCAGCACGGCCGCAGCGGTGGCCCGGCGGCTCGGCTTCCTGCACGTCGACTCGGGGGCGCTCTACCGCGGGCTGACGCGGGTCGCGCTGGACCTCGGCCCTCCGTTTGACCCGGAGCACATCCTCGCGAGCGCCGAGGCGCGCGGCCTTGCCTTCCGGATCGGGCACGGAGCGCTCAGCCCCTGGCTGGACGACCACCCGGCGGAGCCGCGAATCCGGGCGGAGGACGTGACCGCCGCGGTGTCGGAAGTCTCCGCCCTTCCCGCGATCCGCGACTGGGTGAACCAGCGTCTCCGGGCGCTGGCGACGCCCGACCGGGTCCTGGTGCTGGACGGCCGCGATATCGGCACGGCGGTCTTTCCGGATGCGGCGCTCAAGGTCTTTCTGGTAGCCACCCCGGCGGTCCGGGCTGAGCGCCGGCTTCGGCAGCGTGGGGACCGGGTCGAGGCGGACCGGCTGCGGGCGGAGGCCGACCGGATCGCCGCCCGGGACGCCGCCGACAGCTCTCGGGCGGTGGCTCCCTTGGCGGCCGCCGCGGACGCGGTGCGGATCGACACCTCGGACCTGGATTTTCCCGCCCAGGTGGACCGGATCGTCGCCCTCGCCCGCGCGGCCGGGTTGTAACCCCTCCCGCCAAGCGCTGCTCCCACCTATCTTTACAGGCTTCCCGATCACCACCCCGGTGGCCGGGTTCACCCCAGCCCGGCGCGTCTTCGCCGGTCGATATCCGGAAGGGTCCCCCGATGTCCCACCAGCACAAGCCCCCGATCATCGAGAAGCTGTCGACGCCCACCGGCCTCCGGGTCCGGCAGGACCTGTTCGACGACTCCTATTCCGACGATGAGTACCAGGACATGCTCTCGATGTACGAGGGCACGCTCGCGGCCATTGCCGAGGGCGAGATCGTCAAGTCGAAGGTCCTCCGGGTCACCGACTCGCAGGTGATCCTCGACGTCGGCTTCAAGTCCGAGGGGTCGGTGCCCCTCGACGAGTTCAAGGAACGGCCCCAGGAGGGTGACGAGGTCGAGGTCTTCCTCGAGCATCTCGAGGACCAGGACGGCGCCGTGGTGCTGTCCAAGAAGAAGGCCGACTTCATGCGGGTCTGGGAGAAGATCCGCCAGGCCTACGAGAGCGACCAGCCCGTCGAGGGCACCCTGGTCAAGAAGATCAAGGGTGGCGTGGTCGTTTCGGTGATGGGCGTGGACGCCTTCCTCCCCGGCAGCCAGATCGCGCTCCGCCGGGTCCCCAACATCGACGAGCTGCTGGGCCAGAGCTTCGAGTTCAAGATCATCAAGCTCAACAAGCGCCGGCGGAACATCGTGGTCAGCCGCCGGGTGATCCTCGAGACCGAGCGGGCCAGCAAGCGCGACCACCTGATGAAGGAGCTGCAGGTCGGCCAGACCCGGAAGGGGATCGTCAAGAACATCACCGACTTCGGCGCCTTCATCGATCTGGGCGGCGTGGACGGCCTGCTCCACATCACCGACATGTCGTACGGCCGGGTCACCCACCCGAACGAGGTGGTCAAGATCGGCGACGAGGTCGAGGTCAAGATCCTCGACGTCGACTGGCAGCGCGAGCGGATCAGCCTCGGCATGAAGCAGCTGCAGAACTACCCTTGGAAGGACGTGGCCGAGAAGTACCCGGTCGGCACCCGGGTCCAGGGCAAAGTGGTCTCGATCACCAACTACGGCGCCTTCGTGGAGCTGGAGCCGGGGATCGAGGGCCTGGTGCACATCTCCGAAATGAGCTGGACCCGGAACGTCCGCCACCCGTCGAAGATCGTCAGCATCGGCGAGACCATCGAGGCGGTGGTGCTCAAGGTCGACGAGACCGAGGAGAAGATCTCCCTCGGCATGAAGCAGACCGAGCAGGATCCCTGGATGACCCTGCCGGTGAAGTACCCGATCGGCGCCCGGGTGTCTGGCAAGGTCCGCAACCTCACCAGCTTCGGCGCCTTCGTGGAGCTGGAGCCGGGGATCGACGGCCTGATCCACATCTCCGACATGTCGTGGACCAAGCGGGTCCAGCACCCGTCCGAGATCGTGAAGAAGGGCGACGCCGTGGACGTGATGGTCCTCAACATCGACGTCGACAACAAGCGGATCAGCCTCGGCCTCAAGCAGGCGGAGGAGGACCCGTGGCTCAAGATCGGGGAGAACTACCCGGTCGGGACCGCCATCCGCGGCCGGGTCGTGCGGCTGATGGACAAGGGCGTCGTCGTGGACCTCGGCAGCAACCTCGAGGGCTTCGTCCCGATGAGCCACCTCGGGAAGGACAACATCGAGAACCCGGCCGAGGCCGTGCAGGAGGGCCAGGTCGTGGATTGCGCCGTGCTCGAGGTCGATCCGATCCACCACCGGATCGTGGTGGCGGTCACGGATTATCCGGACGAGCCGATCATCCCTCCGGTCAAGCCGGTGATCGACGAGAGCGACGCGGACGAGGAAGAGGTCTAGTCCGCTGCTGCCGATGTCGGGCGGGGCCGGGAGCGATCCCGGCCCCTCCTTTTTTTCCCCTCCGGCCCGGGCCGGTGCTTGACCGGAGGCCCGCAGGCGAGGACCTTCTCGGGCATGCGACTCGCTCACGCCATCCTGGCCGTCGCCCTGGCTCCCCTGGCGCTCGCGGTGCCGGCCCGGGCGAACGCCCAGGACGCGGAACTCGACCGCGGCCTCGAACGGCTGGTGGCCGACTACATCGACCTCTATCGCCCCGACCGGCTGGCCGAATGGAAGGCGCTGTTCCTGCCCACCTTCACCGTGGCTTCCACCGGGGACGGCGGGACGGCCTCGGTACGGACGCTCGACCAGTTCTTCGCCGCCCAGGAGCGCGGGTTCGCGAACAGCCGGGAGATGGGAGAGCGGCTGGAGAACGTCCGGATCCACCGTCAGGGACGGCTCGCGACCATCCTGGCGGACTTCGTCTTCTGGCAGGATGGCGAGACGACTCGGGGCAGGCTCACCCTGCACGCGATCGCCGGGACCGACGGCTGGCGGTTCCACTCCCTGATGTTCACCTACCATCCCTGACCACCTGAGGGCGCGATGTCCCGGGATCCGAGGGTAGATGCCTACGTCGCCAAGTCGGCCGAGTTCGCCCGGCCGATCCTGACCTTCCTCCGCGAGACGGTTCACCAGGCCTGTCCCGAGGTCGAGGAGACGATCAAGTGGGGATTCCCCCACTTCACGTATCATGGCATCCTCTGCTCCATGGCCGCGTTCAAGGGGCACTGTGCCTTCGGGTTCTGGAAGGGGGAGCTGGTTCTCGGAGCCGCCGGCAAGCCGCGGGAGGCCATGGGCCAGTTCGGCCGGATCACGGACTGTCGCGACCTTCCCGCCAAGGCGGTGATCCGGAAGTACATCAGGGCGGCAATGAGACTGAATGAGGACGGCGAGGCCGTGCCCAGGGCGGCCCCTGTCCGCCGGGCCGTCGCCGTCCCGCGTGACCTCACGGCGGCGCTCGGGAGGAGCCCGAGGGCGCGTGCCGTCTTCGCCAGGCTGCCCCCGAGCCACCGTCGCGAGTACCTCGAGTGGATCACCGAGGCGAAGCGGCCCGAGACCCGCGCGCGTCGCATCGCGACCACCGTGACGTGGCTCTCGGAAGGGAAGTCCCGCAACTGGAAATACGCCCGTCCGTGACCGTCCCCAACCGGCTCGCCCAGGCCACGTCACCCTATCTCCTCCAGCATGCCGGCAACCCGGTGGACTGGTACGAGTGGGGCGAGGAGGCACTCGCCCGCGCCCGCGCCGAGGACCGCCCGATCCTCCTGTCGATCGGGTATTCCGCCTGTCACTGGTGCCACGTCATGGCGCACGAGTCGTTCGAGAATCCGGCGACCGCGGAGCTGATGAACCGTCACTTCGTCAACATCAAGGTGGACCGCGAAGAGCGTCCCGATCTTGACGAGATCTACATGGCGGCGACGGTGGCGATGAACCAGGGGCAGGGCGGGTGGCCGATGACGGTCTTCCTGGCGCCCGACCAGCGGCCGTTCTTCGCGGGCACCTACTACCCGCCCGAGGACCGCTTCGGGCGGCCCGGATTCCCCGCGCTGCTGCGTCGCATCGCCGAACTCTGGAACACCGATCGGACCCGCCTCCTCGAGCAGGGCGAACGCCTGGTCGAGTACCTGCAGATGGTGGCGCGGCCCCAGCCCGGCCCGGCAATTGGCGAGACCGAACTGCGCCAGGTGCTCGACCAGTACAACCGCGCGTTCGACACCCTCTGGGGCGGGTTCGGCCGGGCCCCCAAGTTCCCGCCTTCCGCGTCGCTGATGCTCCTGCTGCGCTTGGGGCGGCGGTTCGCCGATCCCTGGTCCGGCGCGATGGTCCGGCGCACGCTCGAGGCGATGGCGGCCGGAGGGATCTACGACCAGATCGGGGGCGGCTTCTGCCGTTACTCCACTGACGAGCGGTGGCTGGTGCCGCACTTCGAAAAGATGCTCTACGACAACGCCCTCCTGGCGCGGGCCTATCTCGAAGGGTGGCAGGCCACCGGCACCGCCGACTGGCGGCGGATCGCGGTGGAAGTGCTCGACTACGTGTTGCGCGAGATGACCGACCCGGCGGGCGGCTTCTGGTCCGCCACCGACGCCGACTCGGAAGGGGAGGAGGGCAAGTTCTTCGTCTGGACACCCGAGGAGGTGGTGGCCGAGCTGCCGCCGCAGGACGCCGAGCTGGCCTGCGCCTGGTGGGATATCACCTCGGAGGGGAACTGGGAGGGCAAGAATATCCCGAACCTGCCGCAGCCCCTCGAGGCCTTCGCGGCCTCTCGGGGGCTGGAGGCCGCAGCCGTCCGGGAACGACTGGACCGCGCGCGGGAGGTGCTCTACCGTGCGCGGGCCCGGCGGGTGCCACCCGGCCTGGACGACAAGGTGCTCGCCGGCTGGAACGGACTGATGATCTCCGCCTTGGCCGAGGGCTATCGCGCGCTCCGGGACCGGCGCTACCTCGAGGCCGCCACCCGGGCCGCCGAGTTCGTCATCGGCAACCTCACCGCGCCCGGCGGGCGGCTCCACCGCAGCTGGCGACGCGGGACCACGCGAGGCGCGGGCGTCCTCGAGGACTATGCCTGGCTCGGGAACGGCCTGCTCGACCTCTACGAGGCCGGCGGAGCGTGGCACTGGTTCGAGGCGGCGGAGCGGCTCGCGTCGATCGTGCGAACCGGGTTCGCGGCCCCCGGGGGCGGGTTCTTCGCCACGTCAGATGGCCACGAGGCGCTGGTCGTGCGCTTCCGCGAAGGCAGCGACGGTGCCACGCCCTCAGCCAACGCCGAGGCGGCCCGGCTGCTGGCGCGGCTCGGGTATCACCGGGGTGACGCGGCGATGCTGGATGAAGCCGCCGGGGCGCTGGCCGCGTGGGCCGGCGCGCTCCGGCAGGCGCCCCGGGCCTTTGCGAGCAGCCTCCTGGTCGCCGACTTCCTCCTCGATGGCCCGGTGGAACTGGCCCTGGTCGGCCAGGCGACGGACCCTGGAACCGAGGCACTGTGGGCGGCGCTCGGCCAGCGCTTCATCCCGCGGCGAATCGTGGCCCACGGCATGGCGGGGACCGCCGGTCCCCCGCTGCTCGAGGGGAAGTCGCCGGTGGGCGGTGCGGCGTCGCTGTACGTCTGCCGGAACTTCAGCTGCGAGGCGCCGATCACCGACCCGGCGCGGATCGCGCTCTGAGGGCGGGCGGCCTGTATCGGTCCCGCTCCGCCCGTCTGCCCGTCCCGACTATTTTCCGCTCACCATGCCCGACCCAAGACAGCTTCTCGACGACCTTCGGCACCGGCAGGCCCGGGCCGAGGAAGGCGGCGGCGCAGCCCGGATCGCGCAGCAGCACCAGAAGGGCAAGCTCACGGCCCGCGAGCGCCTCGACCTCCTGCTCGACGAGGGCACCTTCGTCGAACTCGACCGGTTCGTGACCCACCGCGCCACCGACTTCGGCCTCGCGGAGCAGAAGTTCCCGGGCGACGGCGTGGTCACCGGCTATGGCCAGGTGAACGGCCGGCTGGTCTACGTCTTCTCCCAGGACTTCACGGTCTTCGGCGGGTCGCTGTCCGAGACCCACGCCCAGAAGATCTGCAAGGTGATGGACCTGGCCATGAAGAACGGCGCGCCGGTGATCGGTCTCAACGACTCCGGCGGGGCCCGCATCCAGGAAGGGGTGGCTTCGCTTGGCGGGTATGCCGACATCTTCCTCCGGAACACCCTGGCCTCCGGGGTCGTGCCCCAGATCTCGGTGATCCTCGGTCCCTGCGCCGGCGGGGCGGTGTACAGCCCGGCCATCACCGACTTCGTCTACATGGTGCGCGGGGTCAGCTACATGTTCGTGACGGGCCCCAACGTGGTGAAGACCGTCACCCACGAAGAGGTCACCTTCGACGAACTCGGCGGTGCGGACGTCCACGCGGAGACGTCGGGGGTGGCCCACACCGCCTTCGACAGCGAGCCCGAGTGCCTCGCGGCGGTTCGCGACCTGCTGGCCTATCTCCCCGGCAACAACCTCGAGGACCCGCCCGGCGTCCCCTGCGACGATCCGGCCGACCGCCGGGACCAGTCCCTGCTGGACGTGGTCCCCGCCCACCCGGCCCAGCCGTACGACATGCACGAGGTGATCCGGGCCGTAGTGGACCGGGGAGTCTTCACCGAGATCCACGGCGGGTATGCCGGCAACATCCTGGTCGGCTTTGCCCGGCTCGGCGGTCAGGCAGTGGGCATCATCGCCAACCAACCCGCCGTCCTCGCGGGCGTGCTCGACATCAACGCGTCGGTGAAGGCGGCCCGGTTCATCCGGTTCTGTGACGCCTTCAACGTCCCGCTGGTCACCTTCGAGGACGTGCCCGGGTTCCTGCCGGGCGTGGCGCAGGAGCACGGGGGCATCATCCGCCACGGCGCCAAGTTGCTCTACGCCTACTGCGAGGCGACGGTGCCCAAGCTCACGGTGATCACCCGCAAGGCCTACGGCGGAGCCTACGACGTGATGAGTTCCAGGCACATCCGGGGCGACCTCAACCTCGCCTGGCCGACCGCGGAGATCGCGGTGATGGGCCCGAAGGGCGCGGTGGAGATCCTCTACCGCGACCGGATCGCCAAGGCGGCGGACCCCGCGGCCGAGACCCAGCGGCTGATCGACGAGTACACCCAGACGTTCGCGAACCCCTACCTCGCGGCGGCTCGCGGGTTCGTCGATGACGTGATCGACCCCCGGGACACGCGGCCGCGCCTGATCGACGGCCTCCGGATGCTCCGGAACAAGCGCGACACCAACCCGCGCAAGAAGCACGGGAACATCCCGCTATGAAGCGGATCCTGGTGGCCAACCGGGGCGAGATCGCCCTCCGAATCATCCGCGCCGCGCACGAGGAAGGCATGGAGGCCGTGGCGGTCTGCTCCGAGGCCGACCGGACCGCGCCCTACGTCCGGGCCGCCGATTTCGTCGTGCCGATCGGCCCCGCGCCGGCCAGCGCCAGCTACCTGCGGATGGCGGCGCTGATCGACGCCGCCCGTCAGACCGGCGCGGAGGCCATCCACCCGGGGTACGGCTTCCTGGCCGAGCGAGCCGGTTTCGCGGCGCTGGTGGAAGATGCGGGGCTGGTGTTCGTCGGGCCGCCGTCCTCGGCGATCGCGGCCATGGGCGACAAGACCGAGGCGCGTCGGCGGATGATGGCCGCGGGTGTTCCCGTGGTGCCGGGCGCGAACGCGCCCCTGACCGAGCCGGAGGCGGCGCTGACGCTCGCGGCCGAGCTGGGCTATCCGGTACTGGTCAAGGCAACCGCCGGCGGCGGCGGCCGCGGCATGCGGGTGGTCCACCGGCCCGAGGACCTGCCGTCGGCACTGACCTCCGCAGCCTCCGAGGCGCAGAAGGCCTTCGGCGATCCCGGCGTCTATCTCGAGAAGTTCATCGTCCGCCCCCGGCACGTCGAAATCCAGGTGCTGGCCGACCAGGTTCGCACCGTGCATCTCGGGGAGCGCGAGTGCTCGATCCAGCGAAGGCACCAGAAGCTCGTGGAGGAATCGCCCTCGATCGCGGTCTCGCCGGCGCTTCGCGCGCGGATGGGAGCCGCCGCGGTCGCCGCGGCCCGGGCGGTCGGCTATCGCAGTGCCGGCACCTGCGAGTTTCTGCTCGCCGACGATGGCAGCTTCTACTTCCTCG
>DASWBQ010000276.1:0-1691 GCA_036390535.1 Gemmatimonadales bacterium
GGAATCCTCCACGCCATCGACCCGATCGTCGCCCAGGGCGTCGGCGCCGGGGATCGGCCGGCCATTGCCCGCGGCATCCAGCGTGGCCTCGTGCTGGCCGTTCTCCTCACCCTGCCGGCCGCGATCCTCCACCTCGGCGCCGGGGCGTTCCTGAGCCTGGCCCGGCAGCCGGGCGAGATCGTCCCCCTCGCGGACGCCTACGTGCGCGCCCTGATTCCCGGAATCCTGGCCGCCCTGTTGTTCTCGGTGGGCCGCCAGTCGCTCCAGGCCATGGGCCACCTCCGCCCGATCCTCGTCTGCATGGTGGTCGGCAACCTCCTCAACGGCTTCCTCAACTGGGTCTTCATCTTCGGGAATCTCGGCGCGCCGGCGCTCGGCGTCGAAGGCTCGGGGATCGCCACCAGCGCCTCGCGATGGCTGATGCTGGCGGTCCTGCTCGTGATCGCCAGGGCGGACTACCTGCCGCACCTCCGCCCCTGGCACCGGGAAGCGACCGAACCGGCCGCGCTCGCCCGGCTGGTGCGGCTGGGGCTGCCCATCGCGCTGCAATGGGAGCTGGAAATCGGCGCCTTCGGGCTGGCTGCGCTCCTCGCCGGCGTGTTCGGCACGATCCAGGTGGCGGGCCATGAGATCGCCATCAACATCGCCTCGCTGACCTACATGGTGCCGCTGGGTGTCAGTGCGGCCGCTGCCGTCCGGGTGGGGCAGGCGGTCGGCCGGGGGGACATGCCGGGCGCCCGCCGGCAGGCAGTGGCCGCGATGTTCGTCGGTGCGACCTTCATGGGGCTCATGGCGGTCGTCCTGCTGGCGGCGCCCGGGTTCTTCGCGCGGCTCTACACCCGGGACGCCGAGGTCATCGCGGTCGCGGTCCAGCTGATTCCGCTGGCGGGCATCTTCCAGGTCTTCGACGGGACCCAGGTGACCGCGATCGGCGCGCTCCGGGGCACCGGCGATACCCGGACGCCCTTCCTCGTGAACCTGATGGGCTACTGGGTGATCGGGATCCCGGTGAGCCTCTGGCTCGGCTTCACCATGGGGATGACGACGGTCGGGGTGTGGTGGGGACTGGTGGCAGGACTGGCGGTCGTCGCGGTGATCCTCGTCGCCCGGCTTCGCCGGACCTTCGCCCGCGAGATCGCCCGGCTGAACGTCTAGGGGCCACCCTTCGGCCCGTCCTCCCGTCCGCCCGTCTGCCCGTCCGGCACCGCGGTCTCCCTGGAGATGGTCACCAGCCCCGCGTTCCGGATCAGTTCGATCACCGTCTCCGGTGAGAGGTCGAGCCGGTCCCGGCCCACCAGGTCCGCGACGGATGAGCGCAGGATCAGGGCCCGGGGCTGCTCCTGGAGTCCCACCAGAAAGACCGGCACGTTCTCGCGGGTGCGGCGCTGCACCAGCGCCGTCAGCGCCCGGAGCCCGGTCGAGTCCATCGCCGGCACGCCCTCCAGGTCGATGATGATGGCCTTCGGCCGGCCCGATACCTGGCCGAGGATCTCGCTGAACGACTCGGCCGCGCCGAAGAAGAAGGGGCCGTTGACGTCGTAGACCTCGACGCCGCGGGGCACCAGCCCGCGCCACCGCTCACGCGTTTCCTCGGACAGCTGATCCTGTTCCAGGACCTCCCGGTTGATGGCCTGGACGCTGCTGACCTCCGCCATCCGGCGCATGAAGAGGAACGCCGCCAGGACCATCCC
>DASWBQ010000277.1:0-2061 GCA_036390535.1 Gemmatimonadales bacterium
GGCCGACTCTACGAATTGTAGTGCAAGAAGCGGTGGAAATGTAGTGCAAGGCGTCGAGAAGACGCGTTTTGCGGGCGTAATTCAGTGGTAGAATGCCAGCTTCCCAAGCTGGACGTCACGGGTTCGAGTCCCGTCGCCCGCTCTCTCCCCGCCCCCCCGCGACGCGCCTGCGTCGCGGGGGGTTCTGCGTCGGACCCCGCGTGACGGCGACCGCCCACGGCTCCCGCCCGGTTGCGCTCTGGCTGCTCACCGGCGTCGTGTTGATCGCCGCCATGGTCACCATCGGCGGGGTCACGCGGCTCACCGGCAGCGGTCTCTCGATCACCGAGTGGAACGTGATCATGGGTGCCCTGCCGCCGCGCACCGAGGCGGACTGGGCCGAGCTGTTCCGGAAGTACCAGGCGATCCCCCAGTACCAGGTCGTCAACCCCCATTTTACGCTCGAGGACTTCAAGTCGATCTTCTGGTGGGAGTACCTCCACCGCCTGGTCGGCCGGGGACTCGGGGTCGTGTTCCTCGTCCCGTTCGCGGTCTTCCTGGCGAAGGGATGGCTGGACCGGCCGCTCCGGCGGAAAGTGCTCCTGATCCTCGCGCTCGGGCTCTTTCAGGGCGTCCTGGGGTGGTTCATGGTGGCGAGCGGCCTGTCGGAGCGGACCTCGGTCAGCCACTACCGCCTGGCCGCGCACCTGCTGACCGCGCTGGTCACGCTGGCCGTGACGCTCTGGGTGGCCCTCGACCTCCTCCCGCATGAGCACCCGCCCCGTCCCGTCCCGACGGCGCTGCGAGCGCAGGTACGGATCTTCAGCGCGTTGGTGGCCCTGCAGACGCTGTACGGCGCCCTGGTGGCCGGCCTCAAGGCGGGCTTCGCCTACAACACCTTCCCGCTGATGGGGGGGCGCTGGGTGCCCGACGGGGCCTGGCAGCTCGTCCCCCGCTGGGTCAACTTCGTCGAGAACCCTGCCACCGTGCAGTTCGTCCACCGGGCCCTGGCCTGGACCCTGGCGGTATTCGGGATCTGGCTCTGGCACACGCTCCGGGTGCATGGGATCCGGCGCCGGGGCAACCTCCTGCTCGTCGCGCTCGCACTCCAGTTCAGCCTCGGCATCCTGACGATCCTGCGGCTGCCGAGCCAGCCGGTGCTCTGGGGCGCCACCCATCAGGCCGGCGCGGTGGCGCTCCTGGTCGCCACCGTCCTCGCCCTGCACGCCGTCTCACGGGACCGGCTTTCACCCACTCACCGCTGAGGACCGCCATGCTCGTCGTCACGACCAACGCCATCGAAGGCCACCGGATCACCCGCCACCTCGGCATCGTCACCGGAGAGGCGATTCTCGGGGCGAACCTCTTCAAGGACCTGTTCGCCGGCATCCGCGACATCGTGGGCGGCCGGTCCGGCGCGTACGAACAGGAACTCCGGAAGGCACGGGACCTGGCGCTGAGCGAGATGTGCGACGAGGCCTCCGCGCTGGGCGCCAACGCCGTGGTGGCGGTGGATGTGGACTACGAGACCATCCAGGTCGGGGCCGGCGGCGGCATGCTGATGGTCACGGCTGCCGGAACCGCCGTGGTCATCGACTGATCACCGAGGAACGACACGGCCCGGGCGGGGTATCAGCGGTATGGTCCGCTTCCTCGCGCTCTGCTGGGGTCTGGTCCTCGGCGGATCCGGGACGGCGCTCGCCCAGACGGGCGCGCTCTCCGGGCGGGTAGTCAGCCGCGAATCCCGGGCTCCCCTCGAGGCGGCCCGGGTCGAGGTCCTGGGCACCACCCTCGCGGTCACCACGGACGCGGCCGGCAGCTTTTCCATCACCGGGATTCCGATCGGCGTCTACGCCGCCCGGTTCAGCGCGGTCGGCTACCAGCCGTTCACCCAGACCAACCTCATCATCGGAAGCGGCAAGCCGTATACGGTTCTGGTCGAACTGGACCGCCGGCCGCTGACCCTCGAGACCATCGCCGTCACCGCCGCCCCCTACTTCCAGCCGACCCTGCAGGCCCCGTCGCTCGGCCAGGCCCTCAACGCGGAGGAGGTGCGCAACGCCCCGGGGGTGCAGGAAGACG
>DASWBQ010000278.1:0-9164 GCA_036390535.1 Gemmatimonadales bacterium
CGCGCTGGCGCACTTCGCCACGCGGCACGCCGTTGCGGGCCTTGCGGCCAGCTCCCTCCCCTTCCTCGGCCTCCGCCACCTCCTCGACGTCGGGGACCTCGGCATCGTCGTCCTCCGGTTCCTCGTCCTCATCGGGCTCGAGGAGGTCGGAGGCGTGCAGGAAGGCGCTTTTTTCCAGGCCTATGTCAACGAACGCGGCCTGGATACCGGGAAGGACGGCCTCGACCCGGCCGAGGTAGATGTCGCCGACGATCCGGCGATGATCGGGACGGTCCACCAGGAGCTCGACCAGACGGTCGTCCTCCAGGATCGCCACCCGGGTCTCGCGCGGCCCGCCATTGATGAGGATCTCGCGCTTCAAAATCGGTGTCTCCAGACAAAGTCCACGGACGTCCGGAACCGCTCCACCGACCGGCCCGCGAGAGGCGGGAGGCCCCCGAAGGAGCGAGCCCCGCCGACCGTCCCCTGAGGGGCGTCACGCCGGATGGCTCGGTCCCGGAAGACCGGGGTACGTTGGTGGGAATTCGGACGCTGCCAAACACGAGTGCGATCAGGAAGGCCACGGCCTCGGCCCCGCCCTGCGGGGGCGGGCCAAACAGAAAATGCGGCATGGGCAACCGTGGCCTCATGCCGCAAATCTATGTTTGGCAGGGATTTAGGGCAATAGTGTGCCCCAGGTCACATTACCCGGTCGCCACCTGCCGTGGGTCCAGCAGCCCGGAGAGGATCTCCCGGGCGATGACCATCCGCTGGATCTCGCTGGTTCCCTCCCCGATTTCGCAGACCTTGGCGTCCCGCATCATCCTCTCGACCGGGTAGTCGGTGGTGTAGCCGTACCCCCCCAGCACCTGGACCGCCTTGGTGGTCGCCCGCATGGCCAGCTCCGAACAGTAGAGCTTGGCCATGGCCGCTTCCTTCTTGAAGGGCTTCCCCGCCTGCTTCAGGCGGGCGGCCGAGTAGAGGAGGTGTGATCCCGCCTCGATCTCGGTGGCCATGTCGGCGAGGAGGAACGCCACCCCCTGGAAACCGGCGATGTAGCGGCCGAACTGCTTCCGGGTGGCGGCATACTTGCGCGCCTCCAGGTACGCCCCCTCGGCGATGCCGAGGGAGAGGGCCGCGATGCCGATCCGGCCGCCGTCCAGGGTCTTGAGGAAGTTCACGAACCCCTTCCCCACTTCACCGAGGAGATTCTCCTTGGGAACGATGGCGTCCTCGAAGATCAGCTCGCGGGTGTCGCTCGCCCGCCAACCCATCTTGTCTTCCTTCTTGCCGCCGCGAAAGCCGGGGACGACCGGAAGGCCCTCGGCGTGCCCGACGCCGATCGCCCGGCAGGTCTCGAGGTCGCAGGTGTCCTTGGTCAGGATGAAACTGGTGATGCCGCGGTGGTCGGTCCCTGGAGTGGTCCGGGCCGTGACCGAGAAGATCTCGCCCACTCCGCCGTGGGTGATGAAGATCTTCGAGCCATTGAGAACGTAGTGATCGCCCTTGTCCATCGCGGTCGTGGCGGTTCCTCCCGCGTCCGACCCGGCGCCTGGCTCCGTCAACCCGAACCCGCCCAGGACCTTTCCGCTCGCCAGGAGGGGGACGTAGCGGTCCTTCTGGGCCTCGGTGCCGAAATCCATGATCGGCGACGTGCCGAGGTTGGTATGGGCGCTCACCGTCAGGGCGTGGGAGGCATCCACCTTGGCGAGCTCGTGGAGGGTGACGTAGTAGGAGATCTGGTCGAGGCCGGCCCCGCCCAGTTCCTCTGGCCATGGCACCCCGAGGATGCCGAGCTCCCCCATGGTCTTGATATTCGCCCAGGGGAACTCCTGGTCCCGGTCGAGAGCCTTCGCGACCGGGGCGACGTGCTCCTGGGCGAAGGCCCGGACCATGTCGCGGACCTGCTCGTGCTGCTCGGTGAAATAGAGGGAGTCGTCCATGGGAGTCGTCTGTCGTGAGTCGTGAGTCGTAGCCCGCCTGCGGCAATATAAATCCGCCCTCCCCGGCCCCGGGCTCTCCCGTCGCCCCTTCACCTCACCTTCATCGTGCCTTCAGCGTGGATCCGGTAGTCATTCCCCGGATCGCAGCCTGGGAGCGGCAATGCAGGACACGATGGTCGGGCGGCTGATCGCGGATCGCTACACCGTTGATCGCGAGATCGGGTCGGGGGCTGCTGCCACCGTCTATCTGGCCCGGGACCTCCGCCACGACCGGCCGGTGGCGGTCAAGGTTCTCCGGCCGGAGCTCGCGGCCTGGATGGGCTCGGACCGGTTTCTCCGGGAGATCCGGATCACGGCGTCCATCGCCCATCCTCACGTCGTCCCCCTGTTCGACTCCGGTGAAGCCGAGGGGGTGCTGTACTACGTGATGGCGTACGCCCCGGAGGGATCGCTCCGCGCCCGGATCGAGCAGGACCGGCAGATGCCGCTGGAGGAAACGGTCCGGCTGGTCGAGGGAATCGCGGAGGGACTCGGGTCGGCGCACCGGCACAGCGTCATCCACCGGGACATCAAGCCCGAGAACATCCTGTTCCTCGAGGGTCACCCGGCACTGAGCGACTTCGGCGTCGCCCACGCCATGGAGCCACTGCCGGGAGCCCCGAGGACCGAAGGCGGGCTGGCCTTCGGCACCCCGGCCTACATGAGCCCCGAGGTATGTGCGGGGGAGGCCGTCATCGGACCGGCTGCGGACCAGTACAGTCTCGCCTGCATCGCCTACGAGCTCCTGGCCGGGAACCCGCCATTCACCGCCGCCTCGCCCCGGGCGGTGATGGCCCGGCACATCAACGACGCCATCCCGCCGCTCGCGACCGTCCGGCCGGACCTCCCCAAGGCAGTGTCGGCCGTCATCCTTCGCGGCCTCGCCAAGTCGCCGGCGGACCGGTTCCCGAGCGTCCAGGCGTTTGCGGAGGCCCTGGCCGCGGCCGCAGCCGGCCAGGAAGCCGCCTCCACCCGCTCGGTCGCGGTACTGCCGTTCGACAACGTGGGCGGCCTGCCGGATGACGAGGCCCTCTGCAGCGGGATCGCGGAAGAGGTGATCGCGACCCTTTCCCGGATCGAGGGACTGCGCGTCGCCTCGCGCACTTCGGCGTTCGCACTCCGCGGCCGGCTCAGGACGCCCCAGGCCATCGCCGCGCAGCTGCATGTCGGGTCGGTGCTCGAGGGCAGCCTGCGGCGAAGCGGCAACCGGCTCCGGGTGGCGGTGCAGCTGGTCAACGCCGGCGACGGGTACGTGCTCTGGTCGGAGCGGTACGATCGCGAACTGGCCGACGTCTTCGCCATCCAGGACGAGATCGCGCAGAGCGTAGCCCGCGCCCTCCAGGTCCTGCTGCGTGCCGATCCGGATGGCGCCCTCGTCCGGGTGCCGACCCGGGACATCCGGGCCTACGAGTACTACATCAGGGGCAGAGGGTACCTCCGCCAGTCCAGGCGGAAGAGCCTCGAGTTCGCCCGGGAGATGTTCGAGCGCGCCGTCGCCGCGGACCGGCATTTCTCGCTCGCGTGGGCCGGGGTCGCCGAGGCGGTCTGCTACCTGAAGATGTATTACCCCGACCTGCCGGCCGATCTCTCCCTGGCGGAACAGGCGAGCCGCCAGGCCCTGGCGGAAGACCCCGCCCTGGCCGAGGGCCACGCCGCCCGCGGCTTCGCCCAGTGGTGCCTGAAGGACGAGGCGGCGGCGATCGAGTCCTTCGAGACGGCGGTCCGGCTTGATCCCCGGCAGTTCGAGGCCCTGTACGTCCACGCGAGGCTGCGGTTCCAGCGAGGCGAACCGGCGGAGGCGGCCAGGCTGTTCGAGGCCGCCACCGCGGCGGAGGAGAATTACCAGGCCCGGTTCTTCGCGGCGCAGTCCTATGCCGCGCTGGGGCGCGCCGCGGAGGCCGAGGCGGCGTACCGGCGGGCGCTCCGCGTCGTGGCGGAGCACCTGGAGCTCAATCCCGACGATGCCCGGGCGGCCACCATGCGCGCGGTGTCGCTCTGCCGCCTGGGGAACCGGGAGGAGGGGCTCCGGTGGGCGGAACGGGCGCGGGCCATCGACCCCGGGGACGCGGGGGTGCTCTACAACGTGGCGTGTCTCTACGCCCTCGAGGGCCAACCAGGCCAGGCGCTGGATCTGCTGGAGGAAGCCGTCCGGGCCGGGTTCGGGGCGAAGGAGTGGATCACCCACGACCCCGACCTGGAGTCCCTGCGGGGGCTGCCTCGATTCGAGGAGCTTCGCTGGCCCAAGCATTCCGGCACCACGGAGGCCGGCCGGGACGCCTGAGCGTGACTGGCGCTCACCGCTGGCACTGGTCACAGCCGGCGCACGCCTGCAATCGCTCCCCGAACCAGCCGATCAGGCGACGTCGCCGGCAGCCTGGCCCGCGGGCATAGGCCTCGAGCGCGGCCAGTCGCGCCAACGCCTCCGCCCGCCGGCGGCGCACCCCGGCCCAGCACACCCGTCCCCCGCCCCGCTGGAGTTCCGCTGCCAGGCGGGCCACTGAGGCCTGCACCCCGGACGGCAGGGCCTGGCGGAATGGCGGCTCGCGCCAGGCCCGCTCCACCGTCACCTCGGGCGGAAAGGTCACCCCCAGCTGCAGCCGGTGAATGGCCGCGTCCTCGGGGTGAAACAGGAGGGTGCAGCGGGCGGGGTTGCCATCCCGCCCTGCCCGTCCCGCCTCCTGGTAGTAGCTCTCAGGGGTGGCCGGCAGGGTCCAATGAATGACGTGTCGGACATCCGGTTTGTCGATGCCCATCCCGAAGGCACAGGTGGCGGCGACCACCGGAAGCTCGCCGTCGAGGAACTGCCGCAGGGTGTCACGCCGCCGCTCCGGGGACAGACCGGCATGATACGGCGCGGCCCGGTGCCCTCCGTGCCTCAGGACCCGGGCCAGTGCCTCGCAGGTGTTGCGGGTGGCGGCGTAGACGATCGCCGAACCGTCGCCGCGCGTCATCAGGTCGAACAGCCTGCGGACCCGCTCCCGGTCGTCCTTCACGACCTCCACGCCGAACCAGAGGTTGGGTCGGTCGAAGGACGCCAGGTGCACCGTGAAGCGGGCCATGGGGGCGAGCGAACGGCAGATATCGTTCCGCACGGCGGGGGTGGCGCTCCCCGTGAGCGCAACCACCTGTGGAGCACCGAGCGGACCGAGCGCCTCCGCGATCCGGCGGTAGGCCGGCCTGAAGTCATGGCCCCACTCCGAGATGCAATGCGCTTCGTCGACGGCGAGGAGGGCGGGCCGCACTCCGGCCTCCCCGAGTTCCCGGGCCAGGCGTGGCAACCGCTCGGGCGCGACATACAGCAGCCGGGTCGCCCCCGAGCCCACCCGCGCGAGGGTCTCGTGCTGCGTCGTGGGGTCGAGGCTGGAGTTCACGAAGGCCGCCGGCAGTCCTCTCCGCCGTGCTGCCTCGACCTGGTCCTGCATGAGGGAGATGAGCGGCGAGATGACGATCGTCAGGCCGGGCTGGAGAAGGGCCGGGATCTGGAAGCAGACCGACTTCCCCCCGCCGGTCGGGAGGACGGCCAGGACATGCCGGCCCGCGAGCACGGACGCAACGACCCGCCGCTGCGCGGGGCGGAACTCCTGAAAGCCGAAATGCTGGTGCAGCGCGGTGCAGGCACGCTGCAGGCCGGAGGCGACGTCGCCCATGGAGGAACGATGTGGCCAGGCGGAAGAACCACCGCATCGATTCGCCGCCGGGGATGGCGGAAGAACGCGCGACGGGTGGGCCTGAGGCTCCGGTTCCTTACCGCACCCTGCCTTGCTCCAGCCGCTCGAAGATGGCGGGGAGGTTCTGGATCACGACGATCCGACTTGAGGGGTTGGTCCGCACCATCGCGAAGGTCCGACCATCGGGCGAGATGTCGTAGTTCGAGTGGGGGGTCGTCGTCGCCATCGCAGTGACGTCGAACAACTCCTGCCTCGCGGTGACAGTCAGCGTGGGAGTGAACGCCAGGGTCGCCGAGACCAGCACCGCCGCATTCGCGACCGGGGCGCGATAGAACAGCTCCTGCCCGCCCGGTCCCCACACCGGTTCGCTCCCGCCGGCCAGCGACACCCGCAGTTCCTCGCCATCGCGGTCGAGCGGCCGAACGTACACTTCGCTGGGGCCGGTCTGGTCGGAGGTGTAGGCGAGCCACCGGCCATCGGGCGACACGGCGGGGAACGACTCCTCGAACCGCGTCGCCACCAGCGGCTCCACCGGCCCCCGGCCGGCGTTCCGGATGATGGCGATGTCGCCCCGGGAGTCTGGGGCGAGGCTGTTGCCGCCGGTGACGATGGCGCTCCGGTCCGGCAGCCAGACGCCAGTGTACGCGATGGTCGGCGAGGAGATCAGCGAATCCACCTCCGAGGCGCGGCCCGGGAGGGTGCGATAGAGGGTGAGCGCACCCCCCGAGCGGGAGGCCGAGATGTACGCGATGTGGCGACCGTCGGGTTCCCAGGTGGCGTCGTGCCCGTCCCGGTCGAAAGTAACGCGGCTGAGGCCGCCGCTCGCCAGGTCGAGTTGCCAGACGTCACGGCCGTCGGCGGTGGTGAAGTCCGTCAGCAGCCGGCGTCCGTCCGGCGAGAAGCGCGGGATGTGGAAATTGCGGCCTTCGCTCACTGCGACCCGTGCGTTGCCGGCGCGGTCCGTGAGCACCAGGGAGCGGGGCGCGTCCGGCACGTAGGCGACGGTCCCGTTCGGCGCGATGGTGATCTGCGCCGTGCCGCCGCCGGTCAGCGAGACGTCGGTCGCGATGATGACGGGTGCCCCCGACGCGCGCCGGTTGCGGAGGTCGAAGCGCACCGCTTCCATCGTCCCGTTGGGAAGCACGTAGACCAGTAAGCCAGAAGTGTACCGGATCTCGACCACGTCGCCGGGCATGATTGACGTCAGGGCGTGCGTCTCGAGGTCGAGAACGAACGGCGGACCGAAGCTGGTCCCGACCGGACTGCGCACGGCGAGTCCGTATCGGTCCCCCGGCAGAACCTGCTGCAGGGTGAACGAGTTGAGCTCGGGACCGAAGGGGTGGGTGATCTCGCCCGTAGGGAGTACCCGCGCGATGCCGCGGGTGAGGTCGCTCTGCGGCGTCAGCCAGAGAGACCCGTCGCCGCCCCACGTCATGGTCAACCCCCAGGCAAGGTCGCGCGGCAGCGGCTTCCCGGCCCCGCCGTCGATGGAGAAGCGGAACATCTGGGTCCCAAGAAGGGACGCGGCGACGAACTCCCGTCCGTCAGGGGAGACCACCGGTCCGGAGAAGAGTGGCGGAACATTGGGGAGCGGCGTCTCCGCAGCCTGATCCAGCGGGCGGCGCACCAACCGGGCCTCGCCGTCCACCATGTCCACATACAGCAGGGTGCGGCCGTCGGGCGTGAGGCCCAGCACCCGGAGGAGGAAGCTGCCGGCCCCGCCCAGCGATGGCGTCGGGATCGACAGGATCGAGGCGGGTATCTCGGGTGCAGGGCGGAGCCATCCCCACGCCGCCAAGGCGGCTGCCAGGGCAACCGCGGCTGGCCAGAGGAGTCGCGCCGGGCGCGCCGCGGCTCGTGCGCCCGGCTTCGCGCGCCGCGACGGTCCGGCGGAATGTCCCGCCAAGGCGTTGGCGAATTCCGCCGCGCTGGCAAACCGGTCCGCCGGCAGCTTCTCGAGCGCGGTGAGGATCGCGTCCGCCACCTCGTCCGGCACCGCCTTCCGCACCGCCGTGACCGGCTCGGGGGCGCTGTTCATCACCCGGGCGATGATCGCCTGCGCGGTCGGGCCGGTGAACGGCGGCTCGCCGGCGAGCATTTCGTGCAGGACGCAGCCGAGGGCGTAGACGTCGGAGCGGGCGTCGAGGTTGCGCTCGCCGAGGGCCTGCTCCGGGCTCATGTAGTGGGGCGTGCCGAGCGACATCCCGGTCTCGGTCATCCGCGACCCGGCCTCGCCGCGGCTGGCCGCGAGCGCGATCCCGAAGTCGGCGACCAGGGCGCGGCCGTCGTGGAGGAGGATGTTTTCGGGCTTGATGTCGCGGTGGATCACGCCCTGGCGGTGGGCGTAGTCGAGGGCGCCGGCGACTTCCGTGGCGATCCGCACTGCGTCCGCCACGGGCAGCTGCTTCTCGCGGGCCAGCCGCTCGCGGAGCGACTCGCCGGCGACGTAGGGCATCACGTAGAAGACCGTGCCGTCGACCTGCCCGGAGTCGTAGAGCGCCAGAATGTGCGGGTGCTGGAGGTTCGCCGTGGTCCGGATCTCGACCAGGAACCGCTCGGCGCCGATCACGGCCGAGAGTTCAGGCCGCAGGACCTTGAGGGCAACCTTGCGGTCGTGCCGGACGTCGTGCGCCAGGTAGACCGTCGCCATGCCGCCGGCGCCGAGCTCGCGCTCGATGCGGTAGCGGTCAGCCAGGGCAGCCGTCAGGCGGTCGAGAGGCTCAGTCATCCGTCATGAGTCGCGAGTGGTGGACTCACTCCGGGCGACCTCCCTGGGCGGCCATGCGGCGCTTGACCTCCTCGAACCAGTTGAGCACGACGACCGGCTCGATGCCGCGCTGCGACCCTCCGGTTCCGCGCAGGACGAGGAACCGCTGCCCGTCGCGCGAGGCGTCGTACGCGGGCGCCGAGACATTGGACCGGTATGACTCCCAAGCGAGGACCGCCTCGCGGCCGGTCACCCTGACGGTCGAGCCGAGCTCCAGGCGGGCGGCGACCAGCGTGCGGGCCTGGGGGTCGATGTAGACCACTTCATCGTTCGATGTCCACAGCGGCGTCATTCCCGGGCCGGTCGAGATGAGCCACCGCCCGCCCTCCCGCAGGAACGGGCGGAGGTACACCTGCCGCTGGCCGCCCTCGTCCGTGCTGTAGGCGATCCACTTCCCGTCCGGCGAGACGGCTCCCGTCTGCTCATCGCCGGGGGTGGCGACGGCGGGGACCACCTTGTGGCCGGCGCCGGTCTCGACCGCGAACACGTCCTCATCGACCCGGCCCGAGTCCGGGGCATCCCCGTCGATCACGATCCAGGCCCCGTCCCGGGTCCAGAACGTGGCGCTGGTGCCAATTTCCTCGCCGTCTATGACCCGCTCCTCCGGTCCGGAACGATCGGCCGGGACCCAGTACAGGCCCTCGCCATCGCTCCGGTTTGACCAATAGGCGACCCTGGCGCCGTCGGGAGACCAGGTGGGGCGGACGTTGGTGCCCCCGAAGGTCAGCTGGGAGAGGGTGGCCGAGGCCACGTCGTAGACCCAGATCT
>DASWBQ010000279.1:0-4221 GCA_036390535.1 Gemmatimonadales bacterium
GGGACCTGCAGATCTTCCAGGAAGGCCACTCCCTCACCGGCGCCCCGAAGGTCGTCGAGCTGGTCTGGCGGGTGGCCGGGGAGATCGGCTACCGGGCCCAATTCCCGGACCAGCCCCGGCACACCGTCACCGACGATCACATTCCCCTGCAGCAGGCCGGGATCCCGGCGATCGACCTGATCGACTTCGATTATCCCCACTGGCACACGCCCGATGACACCTTCGACAAGGTCAGCGCCGAGAGCCTGAAGGTGGTGGCGGAGGTGGGGATGGCGGTGGTTCGGAGGAGCGGGCGGTAGGGGAGGGACGGAGGGGCGGAACGGGGTGAGCGGGGCCAGCATCCCGCGCTGCGTTCCGACCCTCCGCCCTGCCTACTTTCCGACCCCTTCCCGCATAAGAACGGTTACGCCCCACCCATCACTCCCCGGTACCATCCCGCTCATGACCCGGGCGGAACGCACCACCGTGCTGCTGCTGCTGGGCCTCGGCGTGGTGGGCCAGCTGGCCCGCTTGGTCTGGCTCGGCCCGGGGGCGCCGGGGGAGGCGCTGTCCGCGGCGCCCGAAAGCGACCGCGCCCTGGCCCAGCAACGGAATGCGGCATCCGTCGCAGACCGCCCCCTCAGACCGGGGGAACGGATCAACCCCAACACCGCGTCACCACGGGACTTGGCCCGGCTGCCAGGGGTTGGCATGCGGCTCGCCAAGGATATCGTGGCGGACCGCGAGCTTCGGGGTTCATTCGGGTCACTGGGAGACCTCGATCGGGTGGATGGGATCGGGCCGGGAATGCTCCGGCGCCTGGAGCCCTTCCTCCTTGTCCCGCAAGGAGTTGCGGAAGCTGGGTTTCAGGTTGACCTGAACCATGCGGGGCCCGACGAACTCGATCGGCTGCCGGGGGTGGGACCGGCGCGGGCCCGGGCGATTGTCGCCTTCCGCGAGCGATTCGGGCGGTTCGCAGACCCGGCGGAGCTGGACCGGGTACCCGGGATCGGTCCCGGATTGGCGCTCCGGCTCCGGCCGTTGGTGACGGCGCGCTAGACGGGCAGCAGGAAACAGGAAACTGGGAGCAGGGAACAGGGAAGGGGACAGCGCCTGAAGTGGCGGCGAATTCCCGCTCACGGCTCACGACTCACGGCTCACGACTCACGACTCACGACTCAATGACCGCAACCGCCCCTCTGCTCGACCGCGTCGGCGACCTCCTGCTGCAGGAGGGCCTGGTCACCCGCGAGCAGCTCACCACCGCCCTGTCGGAACAGCGGACCTCCGGCCTGCGGCTGGGCTACCTCCTGGTCAAGCAGGGTGCGGTGAACGAGGTCGAAGTGACCCGGGCCCTGGCGCGGCAGCTTCGGATGCCGGCGGTGGACCTGTCGAAGTTCGAGCCCGACGCCCGGATCCTCCGGCTGATCCCGGGCGAGGTGGCCCGCAAGCACCTGGTGATGCCGCTGCGCCGCGAGGGCCGGACCCTGACGATCGCGATGGCGGACCCGAGCGACCTCGGGCTGCTGCAGGACCTCAAATTCATCACCCGGTTCGACGTCTTTCCGGTGATCGCGGGGGAGTTCACCCTGCGGGCCCTGATCGAGAAGCACTACGAGGCCGGGGACCAGCAGCAGCTGGCGGATCTCCTCAAGGACATGGAGGGGATCGGCGACGACCTCGAGGTGGTGGAGGACCAGGAGGAGGAGGCGGTCACCACGGCGCAGATCAACGATGCGCCGGTGGTGAAGCTGATCAACGGCATCCTGACCGAGGCGGTCCGGCGGGGGGCGAGCGACATCCACATCGAGCCGTTCGAGCACGAACTCCGGATCCGCTACCGGATCGACGGCTCCCTGATGGACGTGATGCGGCCGCCGCTCCGGATGAAGGCGGCGCTCACCTCCCGGGTGAAGATCCTGTCGCAGCTCAACATCGCCGAGCGCCGGGTGCCCCAGGACGGCCGGCTCAAGCTGAAGATGGGCAACCGGGTGATCGACTTCCGGGTTTCCACCCTGCCGGTGCTGTTCGGCGAGAAGATCGTGCTCCGAATCCTCGACAAGGGCAACCTGACTTTCGACCTGACCACGTTCGGGTTCGAGCCGAAGGCCGAGGCCGACCTGATGCGGGCGATCCTCAACCCGTACGGGATGGTGCTGGTGACGGGGCCGACGGGATCGGGCAAGACGACGACCCTCTACTCGGCCCTGCAGCGGATCAACACCGCCGACACCAACATCATGACGGCGGAGGACCCGGTCGAGTACAACCTGATGGGGATCAACCAGGTCCAGGTCCGGCCCGACATCGGGCTGACCTTCGCCTCGGCGCTGCGGGCCTTCCTGCGGCAGGACCCCAACATCATCATGATCGGCGAGGTCCGCGACCTGGAAACGGGGTCGATCGCCATCAAGGCCGCGCTCACCGGCCACCTGGTGCTCTCGACCCTGCACACCAACGACGCGCCCAGCACGATCACCCGCCTGATCGACATGGGGATCGAGGCGTTCAACGTGGCCAGCGCCGTCAACCTGGTGGTGGCGCAGCGGCTGGTCCGCCGGATCTGCACCGACTGCAAGGCGCCGGCGACCTACAGCCGCGAGGAGCTGCACCCGCTGGGTGCGGGGGCCGAGCAGCTCAAGTTCATGAAGGGGAAGGGGTGTGACAGCTGCGCCGGCAGCGGGTACCGCGGCCGGCAGGGCCTCTACGAAGTGATGGCGCTCAGCTCGGAGCTCCGGCGGATGATCCTCCGCGGCGCCTCGGTGGAGGAGCTGCGTGACCAGGCCGTCCGCGAGGGCATGCTGACCCTCCGGATGGACGGGCTCAAGAAGATCGAACGCGGGGTGACCACCCTCGAGGAAGTCGTCAAGGAGACTGCCGGATGACCAGCTTCAACCTGCGGGCGCTGCTCGAGGAGATGATCGAGAAGAACGCCTCCGACCTGCACCTCACCGCCGGCGAGCGCCCCAAGCTCCGGATCGACGGCGACATCACCAACGCGAGCGCGGAGGAGGTCCTGTCCCCGAAGGACACCCTCTCGCTGGCGTACTCGGTGCTCACCGAGAACCAGAAGAAGCGGTTCGAGCTCGACGACGAGCTCGACTTCTCCTTCGGCATCCAGAACCTGGCCCGCTTCCGCGGCAACGTCTTCAAGCAGCGCGGCTGCGTGGCGATGGTCCTCCGGATGATCCCCTTCAACGTGTTGACCTTCGAGGACCTCGGGCTCCCGGCGGTGATGGCCCAGCTGGCCGACCGGCCGCGGGGGCTGATCCTGGTGACCGGGCCCACCGGCTCGGGCAAGTCCACCACCCTGGCGGCGGTGATCGACCGGATCAACAAGAGCCGGAAGGGGCACATCATCACGGTCGAGGACCCGATCGAGTTCATCCACGCCCACCAGAGCTGCATCGTCAACCAGCGCGAAGTCGGCACCGACACCAAGACCTTCGCCTCGGCGCTGAAGTACGCTCTCCGCGAGGACCCGGACGTGATCCTGGTCGGCGAAATGCGCGACCTCGAGACGGTGGCCGCGGCGCTGACCATCGCCGAGACGGGCCACCTGGTGCTGGCGACGCTGCACACCAACTCGGCGGCGGAGTCGATCAACCGGATCATCGACGTCTTCCCCTCCAACCAGCAGTCGCAGGTGCGGGCCCAGCTGGCCTTCGTGCTGGAGGGGGTGGTGACCCAGACGCTGCTCCAGAAGGCCACCGGGCGGGGCCGGGTGATGTGCGCCGAGATCATGGTGGCGACGCCCGCGATCCGCGCCCTGATCCGGGACGACAAGATCCACCAGATCTACAGCGCCCTGCAGTCGGGCAAGAAGTTCGGGATGCAGACGATGGCGGACGCCCTGTACCAGGCCTACGTGCAGCGGCTGGTCTCGAAGGAGGAGTGCCTCCGGGTGGCCAACGACCGCAACGAGTTCCTGCGGATGATCGGGGAGAAGCCGCTGGAGGAACAGGCGATCCAGGCGATCGACAAGGCGCCCGTCGGGACGCGGCGCTAGGACCACCGGACCAGGGAGGACGAGGCGATGCCGATGTTCGAGTACACCGCCAAGACGGCGGCCAGCGGCCAGATCCTGAAGGGGCAGCTCGACGTCCCCACCCGGGACGACGTGATCGCGTTCCTCCGGAAAGGCCGGATGACCCCGGTCACGGTCCGGGAGGCCCCCAAGGACCTCAAGCTGCCCACGTTCGGAAGCGGCATCACCACGCGGGACGTGGTGATCTTCACGCG
>DASWBQ010000280.1:0-2272 GCA_036390535.1 Gemmatimonadales bacterium
CTGGTCGCGGTCGCGGACCGCCTGGAGGGCGCGACCGGGCCGGGTCCGGAGGAGGTTGCGGGCGGCGAGCGCCAGCACCGCCACCACGACCCAGGTGAAGTAGAAGAACCCCTGGGTCCGGTTGAGCGGGAGGCCAATGGCTCGGAGGTTCCCCGCGTCGAGCGGGCCGATCGCCACCGGGGCGCTGACCGCGGTACCCGTCAGCCCGCCAGTGACGGCAGTCCACTGCTCGAAGACGTGATTCCCCAGGAAGAGAAGCCCCAGCGACACGATGGCGAGGTAGTGTCCGCGCAGGCGGAGTGCGAATGGCCCCACCAGGCCGCCGATGACGCCCCCCATGACCGATGCCCCGAGGAGCCAGAGCGGGAAGGGGAGGCCGATGCGTGCCAGGACCGCGGCCGTGTAGGCGCCGACACCCAGGAAGAAGGCGTGGCCGAGGGAGACCTGCCCGGTGAAGCCGGTGAGGAGGTTGAGGCCGATGGCGCCGACGGCCGAGATCCCGGCGTAGACGAGCACCGTCGTCCAGAAGTCGCCGATGACCAGCGGCGCCAGGATGACCAGCAGAACCAGCCCGGCCATGCCCGCCTTGGCAAGACGGGTGCGGAAGAGGACCAGGTCGTCCTGGTACTCGGTGGTGAGCCGCCAGTGGCGCCGGGTCTTCATACCCGCCGTACCTCGGCGGTCCCGAAGAGCCCGTACGGGCGCACCACCAGGATCACGATCATGAGGAGGTAAGGCATCACTACGTGGAAGTTGCCCCCGAGCCAGGGCGCCGCCGGGGTCAAATAGCCGGCCGTCATCACTTCGGTGAGTCCGATGATCAGGCCGCCGGCCACGGCGCCCTCGGTGGAGTCCATGCCGCCGAGGATCATGGCAGGAAACGCGCGGAAGGCGATCAAGCCCAGGGTCAGGTCGACCCCCTTGGGGCCGGCCGCGATCAGGACGGCGGCGATCACCGCGAGGGCGCCCGCCAGGGCCCAGCTGATGGCATGCACGGTGCGCGGGCTGATGCCGTGGGCCAGGGCCGCTTCGGGGTCGGAGGCGGCGGCGCGCATCGCGACGCCGAGGGCGCTCCGGCGAAACAACAGGAAGAACCCGCCCAGCACCAGGCCGGCGATGGCGATGGCCCAGAGGTCCAACTCCTTGACGGTGACGCCGCCGAGCGACAGGGTCTCGACGCCCCAGGGGTCGCCGATGAGCTGGACGTCGTAGCCCCAGATGGCGGCCGAGGCCTGGTCGAGGATGAACGCCAGGCCGAGGGTCACGAGGATCGAGGCGAACAGGGGCTGGCCGACCAGCGGGCGCATCACCAGGCGCTCGATCAGGGCAGCGACGCCGGCCGTGATGGCGAGGGCCAGCAGCACCGCCACGGGAAAGGGCCAGCCCAGCTTGACGGCGAACTGGTGTACCAGGAAGGCGCCGAGGACCACCAGGCTGCCCTGGGCGAAGTTGATCACCCCGGTGGCCCGGAAGATGACCACGAAGCCGAGGGCGACGAGGGCGTAGATGGCGCCGAGCGAGAGACCGGCGATCAGGAAGTGGAGGAAGTCGGTCACCGGTAGAGCTCCTCCACCAGCTCGCCGAACATCGCCGCGATGGCGCGACGCTTCACCTTCTGGGTGGCGGTCAGCTCGCCGTCCTCGTGGTCGAGTTCCTTGGGGAGGAGGGCGAACTTCTTCACCTGCTCCACCTGGGCGAGGTCGGCGTTGACCGCATCCACGACCTCCTGCACCAGGGTGCGCACTTCCGGCTTGGTGGTGAGGTCCTCGTAGGTGGTGAAGGCGATCTGCTTCCGGGTGGCCCAGTCGCGCACCGTGTCGAGCTCGATGCCGATCAACGCGGCGACGTACCTGCGCCGGTCGCCGATCACGATCGCCTCGCGGATGTACGGCGACACCTTGAGCTTGTTCTCGATCCAGCTGGGGGAGATGTTCTTCCCGCCCGCGGTGATCATGATGTCCTTCTTCCGGTCGGTGATCTTCAGGTACCCGTCGGCGTCGAACTCGCCGATGTCGCCGGAGTGGAGCCAGCCGTCGGCATCGACGGTGTCGCGGGTGGCCTCCTCGTTCCGGTAGTAGCCGGCGAAGACGCCGGTGGACCGGATCAGGATCTCGCCATCGTCGGCGATCCGCACCTCGCACCCGGGCAACGGGATGCCCACCGTGCCAAGGCGCACCGCCCCGGGCGGGTTGAAGGTCGCCATGCCGCTGCCCTCGGTCTGGCCATAGCCCTCGTGGATCGGCACCCCGATCGCCCAGAAGAACTCGAGCAC
>DASWBQ010000281.1:0-10591 GCA_036390535.1 Gemmatimonadales bacterium
CGTCTCCGCCAACATCCGGCCTTCGATCCAGCCGAGGCAGCGGACCAGATAGGGACGACCGGCGATCACCTCGGTCACGATGTCGGCACCATCCACTGCCCGCAGCACCGGCGGTACCCGCAGTCCGGTCGCCTTCGCGGCCAGGTGCTCGAGGGCGGCGTGCTGCAGGTCGAGTTCGGCCCGGTCCTCGGCGGCGTGGGAGACCTTCAGCACCGCGCGCTGCCCATCGGCCGCGGTAATGAGGACGTTCCGGTCCCGCTCCCCGGGGAGCGGTGACGCCGTTCCCCGGAGGCCGAAGCGGCGCGCGGCCAGGGCTTCCGCCTCGGCGAGGGACAGAGCTGGGGTTTCGAAGGTGAGCGCGGGAGCGCGGTGGCTCATGGGGTTCGGGGTGGGATCGCCGGAAGCTAGGTCCGTTGCGGTCATCCCTCCAGACCGCGGCTCGCGCGGGTCGACCCGACGGTTACCTTTCTGCCCTGGAACGGTGAACGCTCCGCCCACTCTCACGCACATGCCCCGGAACTTCACGATTGCGCTGGTGCTGACCACCGCCGTGGTGCTGCTGCTGCCCTGGCTCGATCCCTGGGTGTTCGCCACCGTGCGCGCCGAGGGGGTCTACAACCGGGACTGGGGGCGCCTGCTCCGGGTGATGGGCTTCGCCCCCACCTGGATCCTGATTGCGGTGGGGATCACTCTCTCGCGTCGCGGTCTGGCGGCCTCGCAGGGGGTGCGCGCGGTGCGGATGCCCGGGCTCTTCCTCCTCGCCTCGATCGCCGCCACCGGTCTCATCGGGGAACTGGTGAAGCTGGCGGTGCGCCGCAGCCGCCCCGCGCCAACCGACGGGCTCTACTCACTGGTGCCCTGGACCGGCAGCTGGAGCACCGGGGCGCTCGGGTTCCCGTCCACCCATGCGATCGTGGCGTTCGCGGGCGCCTTCGCGATGGCGAAGCTCTCCCCGCGGAGCGCACCGGTCTGGCTGGCGCTCGGGACCGGATGTGCCCTGACCCGCCTGCTTGATGGCAAGCACTTCCTGAGCGACGTGGTGGCTGCAGCGGTGCTCGCCGCCGGGCTCGCCAGCATTCTCTGGGAGGCGATGTCCCCCGGCCGGCTCGACCCCGCGTGACGCCGGCCGTCGAGTTCCGCCGCGTCTCCAAGACCTTCGGCTCCACGCGCGCGGTCGACGACCTTTCGCTCACCGTTGCCCGCGGCGAGTTCTTTTCCCTGCTCGGGCCGTCGGGTTGCGGCAAGACCACGACGCTCCGCCTATTGGCCGGCTTCGAGGCGCCGGATCCAGGCGGAGCGATCCTGATCGACGGGGCAGAGGTGACGGCGATGCGGCCGTACCAGCGCAACCTCTCCATGGTGTTCCAGAGTTACGCGCTCTTTCCCCACCTCTCGGTGGAGCGGAACGTCGCGTTCGGGCTGGAGCAACGGAAGCTGCCGCGTCCCGGGATCGTTCCGCGGGTCCGTCAGGCCCTCGAACTGGTCCGGCTCGACCCCGACACCTTCAGCCGGCGGATGCCGTCCCAGCTCTCCGGCGGCCAGCGGCAACGGGTCGCCCTGGCCCGCGCCCTGGTGCTCGAGCCGGCGATCCTCCTGCTGGACGAGCCGCTGGGCGCCACCGACCTCAAGCTGCGGAAGGAGATGCAGCTCGAACTGAAAGCGCTCAATCGCCGGCTCGGGATGACTTTCGTCTACGTGACGCACGATCAGGAAGAAGCGCTGACGATGTCGGACCGGATCGCGGTGATGGACCACGCCCGGGTCGCCCAGCTGGGCACCCCCGCCGAGATCTACGAGAACCCGCGGACGGCGTTCGTGGCGGGGTTCATCGGGGCGTCGAACTTCGTGGACGGGCAGACGGGCGGACGGGCGGACGGGCAGTGGCTCGTTCGCCGGCCGGATGGCCGGACCTTCCGGCTGCCGGACCAGCCGGGCCTCCGCGACGACACGCCGGTTCGCATCGCGGTTCGGCCGGAGTGGATGGACCTGTTCCGCCCCGACCAGGTGCCGCCCGAGGAGAACGCCATTCCCGGATCGGTGCGGGAGGTGATCTACCTGGGCGAGACGATGCACGTGATCGTGGACATCGCCGAGGGGGAGAGCCTGACGGTGGCACTCCGGAACGAAGGGCAGCTGATCAAGCCGCTGCCGTGGAAGGCCGGCGACCGGGTGGCCGTCGGCTGGCTGCCCGAGGACTGCCAGGTGCTGGAGGACCACTAGGTGACGGACCGCCGGCGCCGGTTCCTCGCCTGGCTGGGGCGGCGGCCCGTCCTGCAGGCCTGGACGCTGATCGCGCCGGCGGGGCTCTGGCTCCTCCTCTTCTTCCTGGTGCCGATCCTCCTGATGATCGGCTACAGCGTGATGCCCCGGGGTACCTACGGCGGCGTCGAGTCGGGCTTCACCCTGGAACACTACGCCCGCTTCTTCGACCCGCTCTACCTGGCCATCCTGGGGCGGACGGTGGTCGTGGCCCTGGTGTGCACAGCGCTCTGCCTGCTGCTGGGCTACCCGGTGGCCTGGGTGATCGCCCGGAGCCGCCGCTGGCGGAACCTCCTGATGTTCCTGGTGGTGCTACCGTTCTGGACCAGCTTCCTGGTCCGGACCTTCGCCATGATCTTCCTGCTCCGCGACACCGGGCTCATCAACACGATGCTGCTGTCGCTCGGGCTGGTCGAGGCGCCGCTGACGCTCCTCTACACGCCCTTCGCAGTTCTGGCGGGCATGGTCTACAGCTTCCTGCCTTTCATGGTTCTCCCGATCTACGCCACCCTCGAAAAGCTCGACCCGGCGCTGCTCGAGGCCGCGAGCGTGCTCGGGGCGCGGCCGGCCGCCCGGTTCCGGCGGGTGGTGCTGCCCCTCTCGATGCCCGGGGTGGTGGCCGGCTGCCTCCTGGTGTTCATCCCGGCTCTCGGCTCATTCCTGCCGTCCGATCTGCTCGGCGGCGCGAAGCAGATGCTGATCGGCAATCTGATCCAGAACCAGTTCGCCGCGGCCCGCCACTGGCCGTTCGGGTCGGCAGCGTCGACCGTGGTGATGGCCGGGGTGCTGGTGGGCGTGCTGCTCTACCTCCGGACCAGGGACCGGCCCGCGCCGGCGATGCCCGGATGACCGGACGACAGCCTCGCTGGCTGGGCGCCATCGTCGCCCTGGTCTATCTCTTCCTGCACCTGCCCCTGCTGGTGCTGGTGGTCTTCTCCTTCAACGCCTCCCGGTTCTCGGTGGAGTGGACCGGCTTCACGCTCGAGTGGTACCGGCAGCTGCTGGAGCGTCCCGACATCCTGGCCGGGCTCCGGGTGAGCCTGGTCGTGGGCGTGATCTCGACCGCCGTGGCGACGGCGCTGGGCACCCTGCTGGCGCTGGCGCTGGCCCGGGGGCGGTTCCGCGGGCGGGGCGCCCTGGAGAGCCTCCTCTACGTTCCCCTGGTGACGCCGGAGATCGTGGCGGGCATCTCCCTGCTGGTGCTCTTCGCCGGCCTCAAGATCGCGCTGGGGCTCACCACCATCGTGATCGCCCACGTCGCCTTCAGCGTCTCGTTCGTCACGGTGGTGGTGCTGGCCCGGCTGGCGGGAATGGATCGGTCGCAGGAGGAGGCGGCCCTGGTCCTCGGCGCCGACGAGTGGACGACGTTCTTCCGGGTGACCCTGCCGCAGCTCCTTCCCGGCGTGGTGTCGGGGGCACTGCTCGCCTTCACCCTGTCGTTCGATGACTACGTGATCACCTCCTTCGTGGCGGGGTCGGGGACCTCCACCCTTCCCGTGGTGGTCTACGGGATGGTCCGCCGGAACATCGACCCGACCATCAACGCGATCAGCACCCTGGTGCTGGTATTCACGACTCTCCTCATCTGGCTGGCGGATCGGGCCGGCCGGGAGCGCTTCGCCCGATGACCCGTCCCGACCCCCCGCTGCTGGAGGCGCTCCGGAGCGGCGCGCTGTCGCGCCGCGATTTCGTCCGGCGGGCCCTCGCCGCGGGCGCCGGCCTCCCCGCGATCGGCTCGGTCCTGGCCGCCTGCGGCGGCGGCGGACCCGAGCGCCCCGCCGACGGGGCAATGCCGCCGATGCCGGCGGCGCCCGAGGGGGAAGTCGCGATCTACAACTGGTCGGATTATATCGGCGAGACGACCATCGCCGACTTCGAGCGCGAGACCGGCATCCGGGTGAGCTACGACACCTACGAGAGCAACGAGGACCTGATCGCCAAGCTGCAGGCCGGAGCCACCGGGTACGACCTGGTGATGCCGTCGAACTATGCCGTCCGGGTGATGCGGGAGATCGGGCTGATCGAGCCGATCGACCGGACGGTGCTCTCCAACTGGGGCAACCTCGACCCCGCCTTCCTGGCCCAGTCGTTCGATCCGGAGAACGCCTGGACCGTGCCGTGGCAATGGGGCACGGCGGGACTCGCGGTCCGCACCGACCGGATGCCGGTGCCCGACAGCTGGGCCGTGTTCCACGACGACGCCTGGCGCGGCAAGATGACCCAGCTCGACGACATGCGGGACGTGATCGGGTGCTGGCTCAAGTACCGGGGCCGGTCGCTCAATTCGGTCGACCCGGCGGAGCTGGCCGGGGCGAAGGCCGACGCCCTCCGGGCCAAGGCGAACCTCAAGAGTTACCTCTCCGCGCCGGTGAAGGCGCAGCTGATCGCCGGCGACGTCTGGCTGGCGCACCTCTGGAACGGGGACACCGCCCAGGCGAAGACGGCGGAGCCGGCGCTCGAGTTCGTGCTGCCGAAGGAGGGCAGCATGATCTACCTCGACTCGATGGTGATCCCTCGCGGGGCGGGCCGCCGCCGGGCCGCCCACGAGTTCATCAACTTCGTCCTCCGGGCCGACGTGGCCGCCGGGATCTCGCGGAAGTCCGGATACGGCTCGCCGAATGCCGCCGCCCTGGCGGCGGACCCGTCCCTGCTCCGGCCACCGAGCGCGGCGGAAATGCAGCGGCTGGAATACCAGGAGGATCTCGGGGCGGCAACCGGGGAGTGGGACCGGATCTGGACCGAGATCAAGGCAGGATAGGCGGGGCGGCGGAGGGCGTCACCAAAGCAGAAGGGGCGGAGGCGCCGGAAGCGCTCCGCCCCTCCGCCGCTCCGCCCCTCCGACTTACATCTTGTGCACCCCGAACTTCTCGATGTGGACGTCGAGATTGTGGTTGACCCGCAGCCCGACGATCCCGTCCATCGCACCCGCGGTGGCCGGCATGGTGTGGACCACCTTGCCGTTGACGCTGAAGGTGACCTTGTCCTTCGCCACCGCGATCTCGAGCTTGTTGGTGGCCTTGCCGGCCGCGTCGGCCTTCACCACCGCCGCGTTGTCGGTCCAGGCCACCACGTTGGCGGTGGTGGCGCCGGTGCGGGAGCGGACCATGAACTTCCCATCCTGCCTGACCAGGAAGTAGGTGTAGGCCTGGCCCTCACCCTTGAGGTCCTTGCCGGCGATGAATAGCCCGTAAGCTTCCGCATGCTCGGGCGCCTTGGTCTGGGTGAAGCTGGCCTCGGTGTGGAAGCCGCCGGTGCCCTTATCGGCCTCGCGCCAGAGGATCACGGCCGGTCCGGTGGTGACGTGCAGGCCGGTCGGCCCCATCGTCTCGAACTTCACGTTGGTCATCGCGGCGTCGCGGTCGGTGCGGGCCGACCAGCCAGCCGGCAGCTTGCCGCCACCCTGAACCGCCTTGTCCGGGTCGGGGTTCTGAGCGGCGAGGGGGGCCGTCAGGACGGCCAGGGTCGCAAGGGCAAGTCGAAGCGTCATGGGAGTCTCCCCGGAGAAGGAATGGTTGCGGGTGGTCGTTGGAGGGGTCTAAATTACCCCCTCCGAACCGGTTACAACACTGCAGGGGCCACGAGGGTTCCCGATGCTCGAGACACTCCGCATGCTGGGCGCCATCCTGGGCGCCGGCCTGATCCTGACGGCGCTGACCTTCGTGACCCTCCTCATCGGGGCGCTGGTCAACGCGATGGTCATCCTGATGGCGGGCCCGATCGTCGACCGGTTCGTGAAGGAGAAGGCCGAGCCGGTCCGGGTCTAACCTGATTTCGGCTTTTCTTCGTCCCCAGGCTGACGCTCCGGGGTGCTCGCCATGCGGCAGGCCCCATCGTAGTTCGTCCTGAGGCTGGCCAGTCCCTCCCGCAGCCCGCGGACCTTCATCTGAAGGCCGCCCCCACGCCGCGCCATCATGCTCATTCGGCCGAAGGTGTCGGCGAGAGGGCCCAGGTTCAGGGTCCCGGCCTGGTTCCGGCTTTCGTCCAGCAGGCGGCAGAGGTTCCGGACCTGGGTGTCGTCGGCCCGCATGGCCGCGATTTCCTCGATCTGGCGGTGAATCCGCTCGAATCTGGGGGGCAGGGTGTCCAGAAAGGCGAGCTGGGCCTGCTGAGCGGAACTGAGCTTGGGGGCCATGGGGCGGGAAACGGGGGACCGGAGCCGGAAACCGGGGCGCCAGGGGAAGGTAACAGAAGGGCGCCCTGCCGCGTATTTATGAGTCTGTCCCCTGACCTTGTCGGACCACTCGCGGACACCGCACCATGACTCTTTCCGATCTCGCCATCCGCCGCCCCGTCCTGGCCTCCATGGTCAGCGTTGCCCTGGTGCTGTTCGGCGTCCTGGGCTTCCGCGAGCTGTCGGTCCGGGAGTTCCCCGACGTCGACGCGCCGATCGTCTCGGTCAACACCACCCTGCGGGGCGCCAACCCGCGGGTCATGGAGTCCGCGGTCACCGACGTCCTCGAGGAGGAACTGGCGAGCCTCGAGGGCCTCAAGACGATGACCTCGAGCAGCTCCGAGCAGAGCAGCAACATCACCCTCGAGTTCAACCTCGACCGGGACATCGAGGACGCCGCCCAGGACGTCCGCGACAAGGTGTCCCGGATGCGGGGCCGCCTCCCGGAGGAGATCGAGGAGCCGGTGGTGACCAAGCAGGACGCCGACGCCCGGCCGATCATGTTCCTGTCGCTCACCAGCGACAACCACGACCTGCTCCAGCTCAGCGAGATGGCGGACGCGATCGTGAAGACGCGCCTCCAGACGATCCCCGGCGTCGGCCGGGCGGACATCCGGGGCGAGCGGCGCTACGCGATGCGGATCTGGCTCTCGGCCAGCGAGCTGGCGGCCCGCGGGATCACGGTCCAGGACGTGATGGCCGCGATCCGGAGCCGCAACGTGGAAGTGCCGGCCGGCCGGATCGAGTCGGCCCGCCGTGAGTTCACGGTCCGTTCCATGGGCGAGCTCAAGACGCCGGAGGAGTTCGCCGACCTGGTGGTCTCGACGGTGGGGAACCAGACGGTACGGCTCCGCGACCTGGGCACGGTGGAACTGGGCCCCGAGAACGACCGGAGCGCCTTCCGCTACAACGGGCGACCCGCCGTAGGGGTGAGCATCCAGCGCCAGTCGAAGGCCAACATCGTCGACATCGCCGACGCCGTCCGGGCGACCGTTCCGGAGATCCAGTCCCTGCTCCCCGAGGGCGTCAAGGTGGAGACGGGCTACGATCAGTCCATCTACGTCAAGCGCTCCATCAAGGAGGCCGAGGAGACCCTGGTCCTGGCCGCCATCCTGGTGGTGATCATCATCTTCCTTTTCCTCCGGAACGTCCGGGCGACGATCATCCCGGGCCTGGCGATCCCCACCTCGATCGTCGGCACCTTCGCCATCATGGCGGCGCTCGACTTCTCGATCAACAACCTGACCCTGCTGGCGCTGATCCTGGCCATCGGCATCGTGGTGGACGACGCCATCATCGTGCTGGAGAACGCCTACCGGCACCAGGAGGAGCTGGGCAAACCGCCCGAACAGGCAGCGGTCGACGGCACCCGTGAGATCGGCTTCGCCGTCATCGCCACGACCGTCTCGCTGATCGCCGTGTTCACGCCGCTGGCCTTCCTCAAGGGCGCCACCGGCCGGCTGTTCAACGAGTTCGGGATCGCGGTCGCCGGGGCCGTGGCGATCTCCGGGCTGGTGGCGCTGACCCTCACGCCGATGCTCTGTGCCCGCATCCTCAGGGTGAAGCACATCGGGCCGCTGCCGGAACCGACCGGCCACTGGAACCTGCGCACCCTGGTCACGACCACGGAGATCTACGCGTACCAGGCCCTGGAGCGGGGCTTCAACGGGCTGGCCAACAGCTACTCCCGGGTCCTGGGGACCACCCTGCGCCATCGTGGCGCCGTCGTGGCCAGCTTCCTGGTCGTGAGTGCGCTGGCCGTGCTGACGTTTCGGAGCCTGAAGCGGGAGTTCGTTCCCCCGGAGGACCGCGGCAGCTTCCAGCTCTCGATCGTGGCCCCGGAAGGGTCGACGCTGGCGTATACCGACCAGTACCAGCGCCAGGCCGAGCGGCTGCTCCTCGACATGCCGGAGATCGAGGGCTTCAACAGCATGGTGGCGATGCGGGGTCCGGTGAACAGCGGCTTCATCTTCACCCGGCTCACCGACTGGTCGGTGCGGGAGCGGACCGCCCAGGATCTCATCCAGGCGCTGCAGCCCGAGTTGCAGAAGATCTCCGGCGTGCTGGCCTTTGCCAACAACCCGCCCGCCTTCGGCGGTTTCGGCCAGCCGGTGCAGTTCGTGGTGAAGCACCCCGACTTCGACAAGCTGGCGCAGGGGATGGACACCCTGGTGAAACGGGCCCGGACGATTCCGGGACTGGTCAACGTCGACACCGATCTCCGGGTCAACAAGCCGGAGCTGACGGTGGCCTTCGACCGGGACCGTGCCGAAGACCTGGGCGTCCCGGTGCGGGACGTGGCCGGTGCCCTGCAGGCCCTGCTGGGCGGCCAGCGGGCGAGCACCTTCACCCGCAACAACAAGCTGTACGACGTCATCGTCCAGCTCCGTCCGGAAGCCCGGGCGACCCCGTCCGACATGGGAGGGATCCAGCTCCGCGGCCGCGGCGGCGACCTGGTCCAGCTCGATGCGATCGTGGACGTGAACGAAGGCGCCGGACCCCGCCAGCTCAACCACTTCAACCGGATCCGGTCGAGCACCCTCTCGGCCAGCCTGGCCCCGGGTTTCACCCTGGGTGAGGCACTCGACTCGCTCAGCGCCGCGGCGCAGGAGGTGCTGCCAGCGGGCACCCAGACATCGCTGGCCGGCGAGTCGCGGGAGTTCAACGAGAGTGGCAACGCCCTCTACTTCGCCTTCTTCCTGGCCCTGATCGTGGTCTTCATGGTGCTGGCCTCGCAGTTCGAGTCGCTCATCCACCCCTTCACCGTGCTCCTCGCGGTCCCGCTCGCGGTAGCCGGGGCGATCTTCACCCTCAAGCTGGCCGGGTCCACCATCAACCTGTACAGCCAGATCGGCATGATCCTGCTGATCGGCCTGGTCACCAAGAACTCGATCCTTCTGGTGGAGTACGCCAATCAGCTCAAGGAAAAGGGCCTCTCCACCTACGAAGCGGTGCTCGAGTCGGGGCGGATCCGGCTCCGGCCGATCCTGATGACCTCGGTGGCGACCATCACCGGCGCGATCCCGATCGCCCTGGGCCTCGGCGCCGGCTCGTTGAGCCGTCGGCCGCTGGGGTACGCCATCGTCGGCGGAGTGTTCTTCTCGACCATCCTGACCCTGTTCCTGGTGCCGGTGGCCTACACCTACCTCGAGGGACTCCGCATCAGGGTGCGGCGGGCCCGTCCTCAGGCAGCCCACCACCCGATCACCGCGGCGGCCGAATGATCGGGTTGCTTCTCGCCCTGCAGGTGGGGGTGGTCGACTCCCTGCCGCGGGTGACGCTGGCCGAGGCGCTGGGCCAGGGGGTACGCCTCGAGCCGAACTACGTCCGGTCCCTGAGCCTGGTCAACACCGCGGAGTGGGGCCGGACCGCCGCGCTGTCGGCGCTGGTGCTGCCTTCGCTCAACGCCTCCACCGACTACACGCTTCTCTCGACCGAGCAGTTCTTCCTCGGGACCGGCCAGCGTACCAACTCCACGTCGAGCGCGCGGCTGGACGGCCGCCTGGAACTGTTCACGGGCGGGCGGAAGCTGGCGGAGCTGAGCCGGGCCCGGGCGGAGCTGGAAGGCGCCCAGGCCAGCGAACTCCAGGCGCGCTACGCGGCCGCGCTGCTGATCGAGAACGCCTTCTACGACGTGCTCGGCCTGCGTCAGTTGCTCGAGGTCGCCAATGCCCGGTACGGACGCGCCGAGGAGCAGCTGGTGGTGGCCCGGGCCCGGGTGGTGAGCGGTGCGGCGGTGCAATCCGATTCGCTGCAGATCCGGCTGGAATTGAACCAGGCCCGGGTGTCGGTGCTCCGGGCCGAGGCGGCGTTGCTGAGCAGCCGCCTGAATCTGGGTCGGCGGGTCGGGCGGCGCGGCGCGCTCGACGCCGTGCCCCTGCCGGACCTGCCGCTGGAGATCCCGCTGGGGCTGCCTGACGCCATCACCGAGGCGCTGCAGCAGGGGCCGGACTACCGGATTGCCCGCGCCAACGAGCGGCAGGCGGATGCGTTGCTCCGGCAGCGGCGGGCGGTCTACTTCCCGGTCCTCTTTGCCCAGGGCAGCTACACCCTCTCGGACACGAGCTGGTTCCCATCCGCGGTCAAGCGAGGGGTGCTGACCTTCGGGCTCAGTCTCCCGATCTGGGACAATGCCCAGCGGGAACTGAACGTGGCCCGGGC
>DASWBQ010000282.1:0-2255 GCA_036390535.1 Gemmatimonadales bacterium
GACGGGGCTGGTGGGGGTGGTGCAGACCGTCGAGGCCGGACAGAGCATCGCCATGACCTGGGCCCAACCCGAGTTCCGGGCCAGTGCCTACGCTCAGCCGGGCGAGGTCTTCGGCATCGTCGCCCCGGCGATGCAGATCGCCGGGACCGAGCACCTGCTGCAGCTGCGCGGCGTGGCGATCAGGGATTCACTGCCAGTGGGGACACTGGTGCTCACCTCCGGGCTTGGCGGCGTGTTCCCCGCCGGGATTCCCATCGGGACCGTGCTCGGCCCGGCGCACGAGGACACCGGATGGGAGCTGGTCTATCTGCTCCGGCCAGCGGCGTTTCCGGGAGTGGGGGGACAGGTCCTGATTCTCCGCGGCGGTGTCCCGGATGGCGTCGGGGACGCCTTCAAGCCGGAGCGGACGCCATGAGCATTCCTCGCGACCGCGGCCGGCTGTGGGCGGTCATCGCGTTCCTGGTCGTCCTGCACTTCGCGCTCCGGCCGCGGCTCGGCTCCCCCCAGATCGCGCCCGACTTCCTGCTGCTCGCGCTGATGCTCTATGCCATCCGCAGCCGGCCGGGCTCCGCGGCGCTGGCGGGCTTCATCGTCGGCCTGGTGGGGGACGCGATGGTGCCGGCCCGTCTCGGCGCCGGTGCGCTGGCCCACACCGTCGTGGGCTACCTGGCGGCCTGGGGCCGCGCGGTGTTCTTCCCGGACAACCTGTTCGTCAACGGTGTCGCGATCGCGGCGGGAGCGTGGGCGCGGAACGCGATCCAGCTGCTCGCCAGCGGGGGCGGGACCGGCGGCCTGATGGTGCAGCTGTTCGTGTACGCGCCACTGCAGGCGCTGCTCACCGCCGTCACCGGCGCGGTTGCGCTGGTGGTCTTCCAGCGCTGGCTCGACATCAGGCTCGAAACGTGAACGAGTTCCACCCCCGCCGCCTCGCCGAACGCGCAGGCCGCGCGGGCTGGCTTCTGGGAATCGCCTTCCTGCTCCTGCTCGGGGCGTTCTTTCGGACCCAGGTCCTGCAGTATGACAAGTATCGCCTCCGGGCCGAGAGCAACCGGCTTCGGGCGATACCGCTCCCGCCGGCCCGCGGCACGGTCTTCGACCGGCACGGGGAGGTGCTGGCCGAAACGGTCCCAGGCTTCTCCGTGGCACTCCTGGCGACATCCACGGCCGGCATGCGGGAGGAGCTGCGCCGGTTCGCCACGCTGGTGCCGCTGGACTCGGCGGCGATGGAGGCGGCGGTCGACCGATACCTGCGGGCGCGCTACCAGCCGGCCGTGGTGATTCCCAACGCCACGCGGGAGCAGGTGGCCCGGCTGGAGGAGCATCGGGCGATCCTGCCGGGGCTGGTGATCCAGTCCGAGCCGCGCCGGGTGTATCCGCACGGCACGGAAACGGCGCACATCATCGGGTACATCGGCGAGGTGGACCAGAACGACCTCGACGCCGGCCGGTACCCCGGAACGCGACTGGGCTCGATGGTGGGCCGCTCCGGACTCGAGCTGGAGTACGATCCGTCGCTCCGAGGGGCGATGGGAGTCCGGTACATCGAGGTCGATGCCCGCGGCCGGCTGGTCCGGGAGCGGGGCGCGGCCGATGGGTTGCCGTCCTCACCTGGCGGGGACCTCCACACCACGCTCGATCTCGACCTGCAGCTGTTCATCGACAGCATCTGGCCCGCGGGCCAGGCGGGGGCGATGGTGGCCATGACGCCTGACGGTCAGGTCCGGGCGCTGTACTCGACGCCAGCCTACGATCCCAATGCGTTTGTGGGCGGGATCTCGCGAGCCGAGTGGTCACGACTCAACACCGACCCGCGCCTGCCGCTCCTCAACCGCGCCATCCAGGTCAAGTATCCGCCCGGCTCGCCGTTCAAGCTGGCGCTCGCGGCGATGGCCCTGAAGCGGGGGCTGGTCCGCTTCGACACGCACATGCCGGTGACCTGCCGGGGCGGGATGCAATTCGACAACCGCTTCTTCCGCTGCTGGAAAGCCGAGGGGCACGGCTCCCTCGACCTGGTCGGCGCGGTGGCGCAGAGTTGCGACGTGTATTTCTACCAGCTGGGCCAGCGGGTGGAACTGGACAACATCCTGCGAGACGGCGTGGCGATGGGCTTCCGCGAGCGCTCCCACATCGATCTGGTGAACGAGGTGTCGCCGATCTGGCCCGCGACGACCGAGTACTTCGACCGGCGCTACGGCCCGCGCGGCTGGAGCCAGGCGGTCGTGCTCAACCTGTCGATCGGCCAGGGAGAAAACACC
>DASWBQ010000283.1:0-4211 GCA_036390535.1 Gemmatimonadales bacterium
TAGGCTCCTCGGCCGGTGAGGACCGCGGGGATGGTCTTGAGCAGCAGCATGACGTCGCGCCGGAGGCTGCGGGTCTCGATGTACTCGACATCCATCGCCACCTGCTGCTGAAAGGCGACGTTGCCGCGGCCGCTGACCTGCCACACGCAGGTCAGCCCTGGGGTCACCTCGAGCCGGCGCCGGTCTCCGACCTGGTACAGCGCCACCTCCCGCGGTACCGGCGGCCGGGGCCCGACCAGCGACATGTCCCCCTTCAGCACGCACCAGAGCTGGGGCAGCTCGTCGAGACTCCAGCGGCGGAGCATCCGGCCGACTCGGGTCACCCGCGGGTCGCGCTTCATCTTGAAGGTGACCGATTGCCCGTGGTGGCTCTGCGCCAGGAGGGCATCCTTCAGGCGCTCGGCGTCGATCACCATCGAGCGGAACTTGGGAAAGGCGAACTCGCGGCCGTGGCGGCCCACCCGCGTCTGCCAGAAGAACACCGGGCCCCGGTCGGTCAGCCAGATCGCGAGGGCGATGATCGCGAACAGCGGGGCCAGGCAAAGCAGGGCCAGGCCGGCGGCCACGAGGTCGAGGCCTCGCTTCACGCCCTCGAGGCCCCGGGTGCGGGCCAGCCAGCGCCAGCGGGCGGCCCGATAGGCGGCCAGGCGCCGGGCCGGGCTGCCGAAGCGCTGGGCGACGGTATCGCGCAACAGATCACGGTCGGTCATGCGTGCTGCAGGGTTCGGGTGATGACGTGCAGGGTCTGTTCCGCGGTCCGGCGCCAGGTGAAGGCGGCGCTCCGCGCCAGCCCCTTGGTCCGCAGCGCTTCGCGGGACTGCAGCGCCGCCTCCATCGCATCGGCGATGTCGGCCGGGTCGTCCGGCTCGAAGTAGACCGCGGCGTCCCCCGCGACCTCGGGCAGCGAGGCGCGGCGGCTGCAGGCGACGGGTGTGCCCATCGCCATCGCCTCGAGGACCGGCAGCCCGAACCCTTCGTACAACGAGGGGAACGCCAGCAGGTCCGCGGCCGCGTACAGGTCGGGCAGGTCGCCTGCGGCGACGAAGCCGGGCGTCCGGATCGCCTCCGGGCACCCCGTCGAGCGAATCGCGGCGTGGATCTGCTCGGCGCCGCTCCAGTCGGGTCCGGCCAGTACCAGCTGGTGGGGCAGCCCGGTGCGACGCCGGAAGCGGTCGAACGCTTCGACAAGCCGGACGTGGTTCTTGCCCGGGTGCTCCAGTCGGGCGACATAGAGAATGAAGGGCCCGGTCAGGCCGTACCGTCCGGTCAGGCGCGCGGCCGATCGGGCCGCATCCCGCGGCCGGAAGCGGCGGTGATCGACGCCGTTGGGAATGACGACCACCCGGTCCTGGTCGATGTGCGAGGCGGCCACGATGTCCCGCTTGCTGCATTCACTCACCGTGATCACCGCCGCCAGCCGGCGGATCAACCTTGGAATCAGCCGGCGATTGTACCAGGAGCGGACCGGGTCGTACTTCTCCGGCAGGTGCCGGCTGGCCAGGTCGTGCACCGTGCCGATCGTGGGACAGGGGGCGCTGACCGACAGCCGGCGGTTGGCTGCCGGCAGGAACAGAGCGTCCCACCGGTTGGCCTGGGCCAGCGCCCGGAGCCCGGTCTGGTGCCACAACAGCTCCGGAATCGGGCCCGCTGCAGGGGGCCGCGCGGGGATGTGGGCCAACCGCGATGGCGCCGGCGCGAACGCGTCGCGCTCACTGGGGAGGCTCACGACATCTACCTGTGCCGCTGGGGCCATCCCCTCGAACTCGCGCAGCAGCTGGATGACATAGGTGCCGATGCCGGAGCGCCCGCCATCGGCGCCAAGCGTGGTCATGCCGATCCGAATTGGGGTCATGGGGTCCTACGCCGCGCGGCGGTGGCGGACGCGGAGGGCGTCGTAGAGAGCCAGGTGGCGGGCCGTGACCGCGTCCCACGAGTACCGGGCCGCGGTCCGCGCGCCTGCCAGCGAGAGCTGCTCCCAGAGCGCAGGGCTGGCGAGCAGCCCCGCGGCCGCCGCGGACAGCGCCCCGGGATCCCCGGGGGGAACCAGCAGCGCGTCCTCCCTGTCCGTGACGAACGAGGGGATACCGCCGACCCGGGTCGCGACCACGGGCCGTCCGGCGGCCCACGCCTCCAGCACGACGACCCCGAACGGTTCGTGACGGGACGGCACCATCACCACGTCCGCGGCATGGTAGGCGTCCACCAGATCCTGGCTCTCGGGATCGAAACCGGGCAGGATGGTCACCCGGCCCTCGAGCCCCAGCTGTCGGGCCTCGGCCACGAGGCCCGCCGCATACGACTCGCTCGTCACCGGGCCGGCCAGGACCAGATGGGCGTGGGGAATCGCGGCCAGGGCGCGGACCGCGTCCAGCTGGCCCTTCTGCACATCGACCCGCCCGATCACCGCCACCACCGGCACGCCGTACGGGAGCGCGTAACGCTGGCGGAACCGCTGGCCCGATCCGGCCGCGAAGCGCGGAGCATCGACGCCGTTCCCGATCACCTCGACCCGCGCCTCGGGCACCTCTGCGACGACGGCGTTCGCCTCGGCAGGTGAGAGGCAGATCACGGCGGCCGCGTCCTGGAGCACCCGCCGGGCACCCACCCACCATCCCAGCGCCTTCCCCCACTCGAGGCTCCCCCGCGTCGGCGCCGTCCAGGTCGCCACTTCCGCGGCCGGGACGTGGTGCGCCCCCCCATGCAGCGTGATCACATAGGGAACCCCTCGGCGCTGCGCGGCCTGCCGCCCGATGCCGCCCAGGCGCTTGCCGGCGTGCAGGTGCAGCACCTCGAACGCCGGGCCGCTGAGCAGGCGCCGCCGCACCGCGAAGGAGAAGAGGTTGCCCCCCTTCCGGTCGAGCTGGTTCCGCGCCTCGGCCGAAAGGCCCAGGTAGGGATAGAAGGCCGGGTAGCGCTCGATCGGTACACCCCGCATCGCCTCATGCGACGTGGCGTCCAGAGCGGTCGTCGTCACGATGCGGGCGTCGTGGCCGAGCCCCCGCTGGCGCACCGCGAGCTCCAGCACGACGGTCTCGGTGCCCCCCCAGGCGCGGGCACTGAAGCGGCGAGGGACGTGGACGATGCGCATCGGCCCTCTCAGGCGGCTCGGGCGCGCCGGACCTCCTCGAGCCACTGCTCGAGGTCGGTGACGTAGCGGGCCAGGGAAAAGTCGCGTTCAACCATGACGCGCCCCGCTAAGGCAAGCCGCTTGCCAAGCCCAGGATCGTCCAAAAGGGCCCCAATTCGCTCTGCGAGGGCCTCCTCATTCCCCTTTTGGAACACCAGCGCGTTCACGCTGTCCCGGAGGAACTCACCGTGGCCCCCGTCGGCGGTGCTCACGACCGGGAGTCCCGAGGCCATCGCCTCGAGATGGGTCAGCCCGAACGGCTCCTGCCACCGCGAGGGGAACACGAACAGGTCGTGCGCCCGGTAGAGGGCCGGCAGGTCGGCGTAGGCGACCTTCCCCAGGAACTCGATCCGGGCCGGGCCCCCGGCGGCCAGACGGCGCAGGGACTCCGGGTAGGGGGCCGGCCCGTCGCCGGCGATGGTGAGGGTGGGCGCCGAACCGGGCCGCGCGGCGGCGAGCCGGTGCATGGCATCGATGAGGGTGTCCACCCCCTTGGTGGGGTGAAGCTGCCCCGCGTAGAGCACCCGGGCCGGGGTCCCGACGCTCCCGGGGTTCGCCTTGCACGGAAACCGCTCCACCGGAATGCCCTGATAGACCACCCGGCTGGTGGCGACGGGTGCGCCCGCGGCCACCAGGTTGTCGACCACCCGGCGGCTGATCGCAGTCGCGTGGCTGAGGCGAAGCCCGGAAGTCGTGCCGTCCCGGAAGAGCGTGCGGTCGGCCAAGGCGCCAGCCAGTGCCCGGGGCGTCGCCGCCCACCGTCGAGGCAGATACCCGGCCAGGTGCTCGTCATTGAAGGTGTAGCAGACCGGGAGGCCCGACTGCTCGGCCGCCTGTGCAGCGCCGAGAGTCAGGCGCAGCTGACTCCAGACGAAGACCAGGTCCGGCCGTTCATCGGCCAGATGATCGGCGGTGATCTGGCGGTTGACGCGATGGATGTGCCAGCGCGCTCGACGCGATACTCGACCCGCTTCCCCGAACGGCTGGAACAGCCGCAGCGCCCGCCGCACCCGCACTGGCCCGTGATCCGTGCCGGCGGCGACTTCCCCATGGTCGCTGGTCAGCACCGAGACCTCGTGGCCCC
>DASWBQ010000284.1:0-1893 GCA_036390535.1 Gemmatimonadales bacterium
GGGTCATCCTCCTGGCCCTCGCGGCGACCTCGCCGCTGGCGGTGGTCCGGCGCCTCGGTGGAAAGCGCTGGCAGCGGCTGCACCGGCTGATCTATCCGGCGGCCGCCCTGATCCTGCTGCACTTCGCCTGGGCCCAGAAGAAGGACCTGAGGCCGATGCTGCCCTTCGCCGGGGCGATGGTGGGTGTGATTGTGCTCCGCCTGGCCGCCCGCGCGAGGGGCCGCCGCCCGTCTGCCCGTCCGCCCGTCTGACCGCCCGGCGTCAGGCCTTCAATCCGGCAGGCAACGCCGCTAGAATGCCTCGCGGCATGACCTCCCGCATCCGCCTCCTCGACGACGCCGCGATGACCCGAGCCCTCCAGCGAATGGCGCTGGAGATCGTGGAACGCGCCGGCGGTACCTCCCGCCTGGTGCTGGTCGGCATCCAGCGCCGTGGCGTCCAGCTGGCCGACCGGATCGCCCGCCTCATCGAGGCGGCCCACGGTCCGATCCGCCAGGGCAAGCTCGACATCACCCTCTACCGGGACGACCTCTCCGCCATCGGGCCGCGCCCGGTCGTCGGGGAAACCAGCCTCCCGCCGGACATCGACGGGACGGTGGTGACCCTGGTCGACGACGTGCTTTACACCGGCCGGACCATCCGGGCCGCGCTCGACGAGTTCGCGGACTTCGGCCGGCCGGCGCGCATTCTTCTCTGCGAGCTGGTGGACCGGGGCGGCCGGGAGCTGCCGATCCACGCCGACATCATCGGGCTCAGCGTCACCACCGGGCCGGACGAGCAGGTCGAGGTGCGGGTCAGCGAGCTGGATGGAGAGGACGCCGTCTACCTCCTTCGCGCGGAGGCATGACATGACCCTGTCGCTCGGGAAGGACCTGGTCGGCCTCGAACCCCTCAGCGCCGAGCAGATCCGTCTCATCCTCGACACGGCCGAGCCGTTCAAGGAAGTGAGCGAACGGCCCATCAAGAAGGTGCCGGCGCTCCGTGGCAAGACGATCGTCAACCTCTTCTTCGAGGCCTCCACCCGGACCCGGATCTCGTTCGAGTTCGCCGAGAAGCGCCTCTCCGCCGATACCGTGAACGTCGCCGCGTCGGGATCGTCGGTGTCGAAGGGGGAGACCCTGGTCGATACCGCCCGGAACCTGGAGGCGATGCGGATCGACATGGTGGTGATCCGCCACCAGTCCTCGGGGGCCGCCCAGTTCCTCGGCAACCGGATCCGTTCCAACGTGATCAATGCCGGGGACGGGAAGCACGAGCACCCCACCCAGGGCCTGCTCGACCTGCTGACGCTGCGGGACAGGTTCGGCCGGATCGAGGGACTGAAGGTGGCGATCTGCGGCGACGTCCTTCACAGCCGGGTGGCTCGGAGCAACATCTGGGGCCTCCTCAAGCTCGGGGCCGAGGTGGCGGTCTGCGGTCCCCCGACGCTGCTGCCGCGCGGCATCCGGGATCTCGGCGTCACGGTGTTCCACCGGATCGAGGAGGCCATCCAGTGGGCGGACGCCCTCAATGTCCTCCGGCTCCAGCTGGAGCGGATGCAGGCCGGGTTCATCCCCTCGCTCCGCGAGTACAACCGCGTCTTCGGGGTGACGGGAGAGCGGCTCTCCCGGGCGCCGAAGGACCTGGTCATCCTCCACCCCGGCCCGATGAACCGGGGGGTGGAAATCGACAGCGACGTGGCCGACGGGGAACACAGCGTGATCCTCCCGCAGGTGACCAACGGCGTGGCGGTCCGGATGGCCGTCCTCTACCTCCTGGCCGGGGGCTCGCCGGAATGGAGCGGCGAGCCGGCCCGGGGTGATGACCGATGAGACCGCTCCTGCTGCGAGGCGCCCGGGTGATCGATCCCTCCCGCGGGACCGACGGAGTGGCGGACGTCTACATCATCGGGGG
>DASWBQ010000285.1:0-10075 GCA_036390535.1 Gemmatimonadales bacterium
CCTCCGGCGTGGTGGCTCTCCTCGAGGCGGCCCGACGGCTGTCGCTGGCTCGCCCCGGGCGGAGCGTGCTGTTCCTGGCCTTCGCCGGCGAAGAGCACGGCTTGCTGGGCTCGGCGGCCTACGTGAAGACGCCGGCCGTGCCGAACGACAGCCTGGTGGCGATGCTCAACTTCGACATGGTCGGGCGGCTCCGCGAGAACCGCCTGGTGGTGTACGGCGTGGAGACCGCCAAAGAGTGGCGGCCGCTGCTCGACTCGCTGAACGCGAGCGCCGGCTTCTCGATGGCGGCTCAGGGCGACGGATACGGGCCCAGCGACCACACCTCCTTCACCGTCGCCAAGCGGCCGGTGCTCCACTTCTTCACCGGCACCCACGAGGACTACCACCGGACCAGCGACGACTGGCAGAAGATCAACCTGGCCGGGGTGGAGAAGATCGCCGAGTTCGCGGCGAACATCGCCCGGGCCACCGGCAGCGGCGCGGCGACGCTCACCTTCGTGGACCTGCCGCCGCCGGCGCCCTCCACCAGCGGGCGGGGCGGCGGCTATGGCGCCTACCTCGGGACCATCCCCGACATGACCGACAACCCGGGCGGGGTACGACTCTCGGGCGCGCGGGGCGGCAGCCCGGCGGAAAAGGCCGGTCTCAAGGCGGGTGACATCCTGGTGAAGCTCGGCACCCACGACGTGCCCGACTTGCAGGGGATGACCGACGCCCTCCGGTCGTACCAGCCCGGCGACGAAGTCGACGTGGTGGTGATCCGCGACGGCCAGCGCCAGACCTTCAAGGTGACCCTGGGCCGCCGCGGGGGAAGCTGAACCGTGGCGGTGCTCGACGGGGAACGGGTCGTCGCCGCCCTCCGCGGCGCCTTCGCCCGGGACGTCGACCGGCAGGGGCTGCTGCAGCTGGCCGCTGACCGGATCCGGGCCGCCGGATCGCCGTACACGTCGGTCTACCTCTACATGCTGCACGGCGAGATGCTGATCCTCGAGGCCTTCAGCGGCCGCGAGACCGACCACACCCGCATCCCGGTCGGGAAGGGCGTCTGCGGGACGGCGGTCGCCACCGGCGAGGACCAGAACGTCGGCGACGTCCGGGCCATCGGGAACTACCTCGCGTGCAACCTCGAGACTCGCTCGGAGCTGGTGGTGCTGATCCGGCGGGGCAGCCAGATCCTGGGCCAGATCGACGTCGACAGCGACGTCGAGGGGCGGTTCGCCCTCGAGGAGCAGGCGGCGGTCAAGCTGGTGGCGGACGCCCTGGCCGTCCTGCTGTGAGTCGGGAGTGGTGAGTCGAGAGAGGTTCCGGGCCTGGTCGACCGCCCGGTTTGCCATTCCCCTGCCGGAGGGCCACCGATTCCCCGTCGCGAAGTACGGGATGATCCGCGACGCGGTGCTGGCCCGCGGCCTGGCGGCGATCGACGAGCCGGAGCGCCCCGACTGGTCGACCCTCGGGCTGGTGCACACGCCGCGCTACCTCACCGCGATGCGCGACGGCAGGCTCGGCGCGGCCGAGGTGCGGCGGCTCGGGTTTCCGTGGAGTCGGGAGCTGCTGGAGCGATCGCTCCGCACCGCCCAGGCGACCGTGGAGGCCGCGGAGGACGCGCTGGCCGGCGGCGCAGGGCTCAGTCTGGCGGGGGGCACGCACCACGCGCATGCCGATTTCGGCGAGGGCTACTGCTGCTTCAACGACGTCGCGGTCGCTATCCGTGCGCTGCAGCGGGCGGGGCGGATCAGCCGGGCGGTGGTGATCGACCTCGACGTCCACCAGGGCAACGGCACCGCGTCGATCTTCTCGGGCGACGACAGTGTCTACACCTTCTCCATGCATGGGGCTCGGAACTTCCCGTTTCACAAAGTGCCGGGCTCGCACGACGTGGAACTGGAAGACGGCGCCGGCGACGCCGAGTATCTCGCCCTGCTGGACCGGCACCTCGAGCCGGTGCTCGACGAGGCCGGTGCGGACCTCGCCTTCTACCTGGCGGGCTCCGATCCCTTCGCGGGGGACCGCCTGGGGCGGCTGAAGCTGTCGATCGAGGGGCTGGCACGTCGCGACCGGGCGGTCTTCGCCGCCTGCCGGAAGCGGGGGCTGCCCGTGGTGACGGTGATGGCTGGCGGCTACGCGCACGACCTGGCCGACCTGGTGACGATCCACGTGGGGACCGTCGCCGAGCTGCGGCGCGCCTACGGCTGAGAGTGGGGAGCGGAGAGTGGAGAGCAGAGGTGTGCTGACGGCCGTCGAAACGGCGCGGCTCATCCGCGGGGTGTCGCTCTTCGAGCGGCGGGTCGGTGACGGCCCGCCGGTCGTGGTGCTGCACGGCGGGCCCGGAGCGCACCACGACTACCTCCTGCCGGGTTTCGACCGCCTCGCGACGGGGCGGACCCTGATCTACTACGACCAGCGGGGCGGCGGGCGATCGCCGGTGGAGCGCGAGGTCCCGGTCGGGTGGCGCGAGCAGGTGGCCGACCTCGAGGCGCTGCGCGAGCTGTGGGGGCTCGAGCGGCTGGCGATCGTCGGCTACTCCTGGGGTGGATTGCTGGCGCAGCTCTACGCCCTCGAGTATCCCTGTCGCGTTTCCCACCTCGCGCTGGTGTCTCCCGCGCCGGCGTGGCGCGCCGCCCGGGTCGAGTTCGAGGCCCGGTTCGCGGCCCGAAGCGCCTCGCCGTCCATCCAGTCGATGCGGGCGGCGCTGCAGGCCAGCGGGCTGCGGGAGCATGACGCCGAGGCCTGGCGCCGCCGCACCTTCGAGCTGAGCGTGGCAGGGTACTTCCACGATCCAGCCAAGGTGAGTGAGCTCACCCCCTTCAGGGTCACCGGCCGGACCCAGCAGGAGGTCTGGGAGAGCCTGGGCGACTACGACCTGCGCCCGCGGCTCGCCGCCCTGAAGGTGCCCGCGGTGGTCCTGCACGGCGACGACGATCCGATTCCCGCCGAGAGCGCGCGGACCGTGGCCGCCCTCCTCGGCGCACCGTTCCACCTCCTCCCGGCGTGCGGGCACGTTCCCCAGGTCGAGGCGGTCGAGGCGTTCGCCGCGCTGCTGGATGCCTTCCTGCCCCGGAGCGAACCATGAGCGCGCCGCGGCCGACCCCCTACGAGCTGGCCATCGCGCCCTGGGCCGATGAGCGCTTCCTTCCGGTCCGGCAGGCGCTTGGCGAGCTGGGGGTGGATCCCTGGGACCGGGATGCCTTCCTGATGGCGAAGCCGGTGGTCGAGCTGGTTCACGCCCTCCGCCCCGAAGCAGGCGTCGGCGAGGGGATGGACGAGTTCGTCGCGCTGCTGCATGCCGCCTTCCTGTACTGGATGCACGGCGAGCCGCTCCGTCGACTGGAGGAGGAGGACTTCGTGGGTCTGCTTGGCACCGGCGGGCGACCTGATAGGCCGCCCCTACGGGCTGGCGAGGACGAAGCCACCGGCGGGCGGCCCGGCCTTGGTTACGACGCCGCAGGGGCGGCCCATCAGGCCGCCCGCCGGGTGTCGTCCATCGAGTACGTGCAGTTTCCCCCGCTCAGGATCTGGGGGGCACCGGGAGAGGGCGCCGCGCACGAACCGCTCGACGGCTGCTTCCTGGTGCGGCGCGGCGGGCGACTGGCCGTCGTCGGCATCCTCGGCGCCCATCCCGGCCGGGACGGCTTCACGGTGGTCGCCGTAGAGGGGGCGCGTCCGGGCGAGCTGTCCCGCCCCGATGGGACCCCGCTGTTCGGCCCGGTGATGGAGGGCGGCTCGGAGGCCGGTCTCCATTCGCTCACCGGGATGGAAGAGCTGCTCGAGCTGGGATGGCGCGCGGCGGGCATGGGCCGGGGGACCTGATGGACAAGACTGGCATCGCCCGTGTCCTCGACCAGATGGCCTCCCTGATGGAGCTCAAGGGTGAGAACACCTTCCGGGTCCGCGCCTTCAAGACGGCCAGCCGGGCGCTGGCCGGGCTCCCCGAGGACGTGGAGACGGCATTGGCCGACGGTACCCTGGCGGCGACGCGCGGCATCGGTCCCGCCATCCTGCAGATCATCACCGACCTGGCGCGCACCAACCGGTCGCCGGTCTACGAGGAACTCCGTGAGGTGGTGCCGCCGGGCCTGGTGGAGATGCTGGAGATCTCGGGCCTGGGGGTGGCCAAGGTGCGGCTGATCCACGAGCGGCTGGGCATCGAGTCGCTGGGTGACCTCGAGGTGGCGGCGCGCGACGGCCGGCTGGCCGGCCTGCCGGGCTTCGGGCCGCGCACCTGCGACAACGTGGTCCGCGGCCTGGCCCGCCTCCGCCGGGCGGCGACGTTCCGGCTGCTGCATCACGCCGCCCGCGAAGCGGAAGAGCTGCGGGCCGCGCTCGAGCAGCTGCCGGGGGTGCGGCAGGCCTTCATCGCGGGCGACGTCCGCCGCCGGGTGGAGCTGGTGCGGGAAGTGGTGATCGTCCTGTTGGCCGAGGTGCCGCCGGCCGATGTGCTCCGCGGCCTGGCCGCGGTGCCGGGGGTGGACGAACTCGCGGGGCAGGATGAGCGCCGCGCCACGCTGCGGTTCGCCGGAGGCACCGTGGCCCAGGTGGTGGTCACGCCACCGGTGAATCTCGGCATGGTGCTGCTGCAGGCCACCGGGAGCCAGGGCCACCTGGCCCGGCTCGCGGAGCATGCCGAACGGCGCGGCTACACCCTGCAGGGTGCGGCGCTCTGGCGCGGCAGCCAGTTCGTCCCGACGCCCGACGAGGCTGCGGTCTACACCGCGCTCGGCCTCCCCGAATTCCCGCCGGAGCTCCGCGAGGACCGGGGCGAGTTCGAGCGCTATGTCGCGGGGGTGCCGCGCCTGGTCGCGGCCGATGACCTGCGTGGCTTCCTGCACTGCCACACCGACTTCTCCGACGGCTCGAACAGCGTCGAGGAACTGGCGCGCGCCTGCCGGGCGGCGGGGTACAGCTACCTGGGGATCACCGACCACAGCGCCGCGTCGGCGTATGCCGGCGGGCTCCGCGCCGAGGATCTCCAGGCCCAGTGGGACGCAGTCGACGCCGTGAATGGGCGGATCGACGGAATCAGGGTCCTCAAGGGCATCGAGGTGGACATCCTGCCGTCGGGGGAGCTCGACTACGGCGGCGACGTCCTGCGGGGGTTCGACTTCGTGATCGCCTCGATCCACAGCCACTTCACCCTGCCGGAACCGCAGATGACGGCGCGGCTGCTCCGCGCGATGGACAGCCCCTACACCACCATCATCGGGCACCCCACCGGCCGGCTGCTGCTCGCCCGCGACGGCTACCCGGTGGACCTGGCGGCGGTGTTCCGCCGCGCGGCGGAACGGGGGGTGGCGCTCGAGATCAACGCCGACCCGCACCGGATGGACCTCGACTGGCGCGTGCTCGGCGAGGCCCGGGCCGCCGGGGCGCTGATCTCGATCGGGGCCGACGCCCACTCGGTCGCCGGGCTCGACAACGTCATCCTGGGCGTGGGCGTGGCCCGCAAGGCCGGTCTCGGGCCCGAGGACATCCTGAACACCAGGACGGTGGAGGAGTTCATGGCGTTCGCGGGAGCGAGGCGATGACGGGCAGACGGGCAGACGGGCGGACGGGAAGTGGACGTCGTGGCACGACGAAGGCGAAGGCGCGGGCCACCAAGCCGCCCGTCCGCCCGTCTGCCCGTCCGCCCGTCGCGGCCATTCTCAGGCGCCTCAAGAAGGCCTACCCCAACGCCCACTGTGCCCTCGACCACCGCACCCCCTTCGAGCTGCTGGTGGCGACGATCCTCTCGGCGCAGTGCACCGACGTCCGGGTCAACCTGGTCACCCCGGCGCTGTTCGCGCGCTATCCCACGCCCAAGGCCCTGGCCGGGGCGCCGCAGGAGGACGTCGAGGCGCTGATCCGGTCGACCGGCTTCTTCCGGAACAAGGCGAAGAACCTGATCGCGATGGCCACCGCGCTGGTGGAGCGTCACGGCGGCGAGGTGCCGGCCGACATGGAGCACCTCCGGGTCCTGCCCGGCGTCGGCCGCAAGACCGCCAACGTGGTGCTGGGGAACGCCTTCGGGATGAACGAGGGGGTGACCGTCGACACCCACGTGTCGCGCCTCTCGGCGCTGCTGGGGCTGACCCGGCACACCGACCCAGTCAAGATCGAAACCGACCTCATGGCGCTGGTGCCGCGGCGCGACTGGACCCTGGTGTCGCACCTCCTGATCTGGCACGGCCGCAGCGTCTGCATCGCCCGCCGGCCACGCTGCGGCGACTGCCAGCTGAACGACCTCTGCCCCTCCGCGAAGCGGCCCGGGTAGATTCCTGCCGTTCCCGCGGCCCGTCCGCCCGTCCGCCCGTCCGCCCGTCCCAAGGCCTCATGAAGACCGCCACCTTCGTCACCTCCAAGGGCACCATCGTCGCCGACCTCTTCGACGAGGAGACGCCCAACACCGTCGCCAACTTCGAGAAGCTCGCCAACAGCGGCTTCTACGACGGCACCCACTTCCACCGGGTCATCGACAACTTCATGATCCAGGGCGGCGACCCGCTCTCCAAGGACCCGAACCACCCGCGGGTCGGAACCGGTGGCCCCGGGTACACCATCAAGTGCGAGACCGCCCGGAACACCCACCGGCACGTGGCCGGGACCCTGTCGATGGCGCACGCCGGCAAGGACACCGGGGGGAGCCAGTTCTTCATCTGCCACTCGCCCCAGGGCCACCTCGACGGGAAGCACACCGTCTTCGGGCAGGTGAAGGAGGGTATGGACGTGGTGAAGGCGATCCGGAAGAACGACAAGATCGAATCGGTCAAGGTAGCCTGACCCGTGCAGGTCGACTTCGCCGTCATCGCCGACTACGCCCTGATCGACCAGCACGGGAAGCTCTCGGTGCTGGGGATGTTCCAGCACGTCTGGGTGGAGCGCTTCCCGGCGGTGCACCCGCGCACCCATCTGGTGCTCCGGGTCCGCGGGCGGCGGACCGAAGTCGGCTCGCACCCGGTCCGGATCCGCTTCGTGGACGAGCAGGGCCAGGAACTGATGGGCGGCGAAGGCGCGATCCAGTTTGCCGAGCCGCCTCCCGGTGTGACCGAGATGGAAGCCGGGGCCGTCCTGGTGTTCGACGTGCCGCTGCCCCATCCCGGAGGGTACGCGTTCGAGATCGCCCTCGACGGCCTGCCCGCCGCCCGGGTGCCGATGTCGGTGTCGCAGCTGGCCCCGCCGCCGGGGGGGACGTTGCACTAGGGCGGAGGGACGGGTAGGGGCGGCCTATCAGGCCGCCCGCCTGCGTGCAACCGGGCGGCCTGGTAGGCCGCCCCTACGGACCACGGACCAGACCTATGACTCTTTCCCGCGCCCGCGCCCTCGAGCTGGTCCACGAGTACACCGCCAACGAGAACCTCCGCCGGCACATGTACGCGGTCGAGGTCGCCATGCGGGCGATGGCGGCGCGGGCCGGCGAGGATCCCGAGCGCTGGGGCGTGGTCGGCCTGGTGCACGACTTCGACTACGAGCGCTTCCCCAACGACGCCCACTCGCCGACGGATGAGCACCCGTCCGAGGGGGTGCGGATCCTGGCCCGCGAGGGCGCCGACGAGGAGACCTGCCAGGCGATTCTCGGCCACGCGGCCTACACCGGCGTGGCGCGGACCTCGCCGATGGCGAAGGCGCTCTTCGCGGTGGACGAGCTGGCCGGCTTCCTGGTGGCCTGCGCCCTGGTCCGCCCGTCGAGGAGCCTGGCGGACCTCGAGGTGTCGAGCGTCAGGAAGAAGCTCAAGGACAAGGCGTTCGCCCGCGGCGTGAGCCGCGAGGACGTCTACCAGGGCGCCGAGGAACTTGGCGTGCCGCTCGACGAGCTGATCGGCTTCCTCCTCGAGGCGCTCCGGCCCCACGAGCGCAGCTTCGGCCTCGGCACCGCATGAGCACGGCGGCGCTCGGGGCCTCCCTGGCTGACCGGGCGCTGGACCGGGTGTCGGGCGGACGCCCGATTCCCGGCAACAAGGTGGAGCTGCTCTTCGACGGCCCGCAGGTCTACCCGGCGATGCTGCAGCGAATCGCCGAGGCCCGGCGCTGGGTCCACTTCGACAACTACATCATCCGCGACGACCGGACCGGCTGGCAGTTCGCCGAGGCCCTGATCGCCAAGGCGCGCGAGGGGGCCCGGGTCCGGGTCCTCACCGACTGGCTGGGCTCGTTCAGCACCCGGCGCCGCTACTGGGCCGCCCTCAGGGAGGCGGGGGTCGAAGTCCGGCAGTACGGGCCCCCCGACTTCTGGCGGTTCCGGAACAACCTGATGCGCGACCACCGGAAGCTGCTGGTGGTGGACGGGGTCCGGGCGATCACCGGCGGCCTCTGCATCGGCGATGAGTGGGCCGGCGACCCCACCCGGGGCCGCCAGCCGTGGCGCGATACCGGGGTGGCGGTAGACGGGCCGGCCGCCGCCGTCCTCGACCAGGCCTTCGGCAACCTCTGGGCGCGGATCGGCGACCCCCTTCCTCCCGACGAACTCGCCAGCGAGGTGGCTGCCTGCGGCGAGGCGGAGGTCCGGGTCCTGGCCGGGGAGCCAGGCGGCATCCGGGCCTCGCGGGCGATCGAACTGCTGCTGGCGGGGACGCTGGAACGTGTCTGGATTTCGGACGCCTATCTGGTCGCGCCGAGGGGGATCTTCAGCACCCTCCTCGACGCCGCGCGGCAGGGGGTCGATGTCCGGTTGCTGGTGCCGAGCACCAGCGACCTCCCCCACGTCCGGAACCTCACCAGGACGGGCTACCGGACGCTGCTGGACGCGGGGGTGCGGATCTTCGAGTGGCGGGGCCCCATGCTCCACGCCAAGACGGCCGTGGCCGATGGCCGGTGGGTCCGGATCGGGTCGACCAACATCAACCTCCTGAGCCTGATCGCCAACTGGGAACTCGACGTCCTGATCGATGATCCCGCCTTCGCCCAGCAAATGGAGGCCCAGTTTCGCCGAGACCTCGAGCACAGCGCCGAAGTGGTGCTGGAGCCATCACGGCTGTTCCGGGGTACGCTGACCTTCCGGCCTCCCGAGGAGCCGCCGCCCCGCCGCCACGCTCCCAGCCTCCGGGAGCGCCGGCGCCGCGCCATTGTGGCGGTCCGGGCGGCGATCGGCGGCTCGGAGCGGGCCCTCTACCTCCAGTGGATGCTGGTCCTGGCGGTGGTCGCGGCCCTGCTGCTGGTGCTGCCGCGGGTGGCGGGGGTAGTCCTGGCCACCCTGGCCATGTGGGTCGCCCTGACCGCCACCGTGGACGCCATCCGGGCCGGGCGGCAGAGGCACTGAGAGACGGATCCTCGCCTGGCATTCAGGCCGGTCACACGAACGGGAGGGACGGACCGCGTCCCTCCCGTTCGGCTTGTCGGGGGAGTCCTGGGTCAGTTCGACCAGTCCGGCACTGCGCTGGCGGTGCCGGAGGAAACACTGGTCAACGCCGTCAGGCCGTTGCCGCTCAGCCCCACCCGCATGATGTCCTGTGTGAACGCCGACGCGTTGTGCCGGGTGAAGGCGAGCTTCCGTCCGTCGGGCGACCAGGTCGGGTAAAGCGCGGCGAACGGCGCGGAGTAGGCGGTCATCTGGCGAAGACCGGTGCCGTCCGCGTTGACCACGAAGACCTGCGCCCTGCCACTCCCGTCCTTCATGTGGAAGGCCAGCTTCGATCCGTCGGGTGACCATGCCAGCCCGCTGATGTCGGAATGCCCGGCGGGCAACTGGAAGACGGTGGCCACCCCGGCCACGGTCCCGACGTCGACCGTTGTGCCGGAGCTGAGCGCCAGCTGGCCTGCCGAGGAAATGTCGATCCAGTTCCCGTGGATGGCCTGGCCGCCCTGGAGCACGGGCTCCACGTACCAAAGGCCGGTCGTGGGCGGCGTCAAACGGAAGACCTCCCCGGCGATCGTGGCCAGCAGGCTCGCCCCGTCGGGAGCCCAGCCGAACGACGAGGCGTTCAGGCCGTTCACCTGAATGCTCAGGCAGGTCGGCGGAATCTGGGGAGAATTCACGGCCGCGACACAGACCTGGCCCACGGGTGTTCCGTCCCAGCGCAGGTACGCCACGCGGGTCCGGTCCGGCGACCACCGAGGAAACGACTCCTGATGGGAAGGCGTGAACGTCATCTGCGCCACGCCCGTCCCA